>JBPCXN010000300.1:0-6518 GCA_051008495.1 Endozoicomonas sp.
ATGACCTTATCTGGACTGGAAATAAACGACATAGACAATATACAAAAGTCATGCAATTACCGGCAGCTAAAGCTTAGAACCTTATGTTATGTCAGAGCAGAAATTGCAGAGAGGCTGAATAGCTACCATTGAGCAGGTGGCTTGCATTGGCTTATGAGCGCTGGCGTTTCAATGTGCGAAAAGGCACCTGCCGAGAAGCAAATCATCGAAAATAAAGAAAAACGAATTTTCATAACGCACCAGCCAGCCATCAACATCAATGATGAATGAATATTGAACAGATCCTGGTTTTTGCCAGTAAGCAATTAAGTCGCTTATCTATGTACGGAACAAAAGTCTCATTAAGGTTACAAAATTGATCTGTTCGTTTTTTGAGCATTCGTTTTTCAGCACCCGTCTGAGCATATCCATCCCCAGATGAAACAGGCTTTTGGCTGACCTGTAGTGTTTTTTACTCTGAAAATACAATTTTCTACTCATGGCTTTTTGGTGATTTAGGGCAGAAAACTGCTCTCGGGCAAAATGGCAATAATGTGGTATCAAGCGGATAGTCACTCTCTGAGTCCTTGTCTTCATCCCGCAAAACAAGGGTAGGGCAATCGCCTTTCTTCACAGTGATTTTAAGTTCCGGGAGCGCATTCACCCCTCCTCTTCCACAGATAGAATAACAGCCGTTCTCTATAATCATCAGAGAGCCTTTCAGCTCAGCACAATCGACACCATGTATCGCGTCTGTTATAGCATTGCTGATCTCAATACGATTGTCTCCCAAACCCGTTTCAGGGTGCAGTTGATTGCCTTGAATCGTTACATTCAGACCCGGTATCACTGCATCAGAACTCCGACCCAGATAATCAACAGCGAAAAAGATACTGGCTATAGCCTTTGGTGATAGCTGCCTGTTACGAAGAATTTCAACATGCCTGGCATTCAATGTATACACGGCATAGGGGTACCCGATCTCTGCTTCATCACTGGAACCAAGCCACTCATTATCACTAATCTTTACCGAACCATTGTGGTTGGAATCCGCCAGTATATCAATATAAGCTTTACGTGTTTGACCGAAATAGAATCGATTATCTTTTATTAACACTTGCGCATTCTTTTGCAGCCAGTCAAAGCTGAAAAAATTGGACACCAGATTGTGTTTGTTGTCTGTATGTTCAAATGTGCCATGAGAAATCATTACGTTTGCGTCAGAATCGCCCGCATAAAGGAAGCAATAAAAATTCTCATAGTCAATGCGCCAGCGTATGCCCGAGATAACAAGCAGTGGCGACTCCAGATAAATAACATCTAATGGTTTATCTTTGTTCTCAATACCACGAACAGAAACAAGCGGGGGGTTATCTCGGTTACCAATCAGAATTATCGGTTTCTTTATCGTTATTGAATCCTTCAGTTCTATCGAAATGTCGTCAGCCAGCACAAGAACAGCGCCTTCCTTGTTACTATTTTCCAATGCCTCTATGAAAGCCGTTCCATTGTGTATCGCTTTCACAACAGAAAAAGCACTGAAATCTTTCTCTGTAATTTTAAGTTCTCTTAAACTGCTTTCACATTGATCCGCAAGTAGAGCGTAATCCAGCTGGTCACAAGGGTTACCCGCCCTGATTAGGCTGGCATAAAGCAGAGATAATATAAAAGTGCAGCAACATGAGATGCTGAGCGATGTTTTTGCTTTCCTATATACGAGCATTGCCTTACACCTTAAAGGCCATTGAATTTTACTCAAACAGAAGCTTTATTAGCTTGAACATATACTCTCGGTTGACTTGCCTTCTTTCTCGTATTTCGCGAGATTAGAGGCAGTTGTATCGTAATCTTAAGCAGCAGGGTACTCGACTCTTGTCGCCAGGTGATCTGCCCTCACTACTGAGCAATGAAACTACAGTGATTTTTCCTGCATATCCGGTCACCACCAGTCGGTTATTGAAAATGCTATACAGTGAAAGATAGACGATCGATTACCGGAAGCCACGACCGATCGACAGCAGAGTCGCCTGGCCAGGACGGACGGTTGCCTGGAACAGGTTAGCGATAATCATGTTCAGCCCCATCAGCGGTGGCGCCAGGAAATAGAATCGCAGTGCGGTTGTGGACAACTCGACGAGTTCAGGTCTGCCGACAATGTAAAAATCAACCATTGCCTCTGCGCCCAGCCAGACTACAACCAGGAATAACACACCAGTGACCAACGCTGTCCGCAACCCCAGGAACAGGGCTTCACGCACCCGTTTTCTGTCAGGCCATAGACAACAACATGACCTTCATCATAGTGCTTCAGCAGCACATAGTTGAACAGCCTGATGGTCATGGCCGTGGTCACTTTAATAAAGAATGTTGGCGTACCGATTTTCAGAATGCCCCGGATCTTATCGAACCCCAAACCTTCCAGGCTCAGGTGCCCGCGCTGACTGAGAAAGTGGGTAAGGGGAGTGCAGAAAACAGCACCTGGGAAATACCCGTCGCCAGGGCCGCGCCAGCCATCCCCCAGCCAAATTCGATCACGAAGAAGTAATCCAGCACAAGGTTGACGACAACACCTCCAGACATGGCATACATGGTCAGCTTTGGATTGGTGTCGTGACGGACAAAGCAGGACAGCGCTCAGGCCGATGCATAGATGGAAAAGAACTTGAGCATCAGCCCCAGGTACTCATTTGTAAAACAAAAAAAGGGCGCCAGATGGCGCCCGAAGAAAGAGATTCTTTTTAGTTGGAATTATGTAGAGCGAATCACTTGTTAGTGAATTCCGGATAGGCTTCCATACCACACTCAGCCAGATCCACTCCTTCGTACTCTTCTTCTTCGCTGACACGGATTCCGGTGATGGCCTTGATGGCACCCCAGACGATCAGGCTGGTGAAGAATACCCAGACGAAGATGGTGAGGGCACCGACCAGCTGGCCGACGAAACTCACGTCACCGTTGGTGAAAGGTACAACCAGCAGACCGAACAGGCCGACAACACCGTGTACAGAGATGGCACCAACCGGATCGTCGATCTTGATCTTGTCGAGAGCCAGGATTGAGAAGACCACAATCACACCACCAATGGCACCGATCAGAGTGGCCTGAATTGGGGTCGGAGTGCTGGGTTCAGCAGTAATGGCCACCAGACCAGCCAGGGCGCCGTTCAGGCACATGGTCAGGTCGGCTTTACCGAACAGCAGTCGTGCAGTGATGAGTGCGGCAACCAGGCCACCGGCAGCGGCAGCGTTAGTGTTCAGGAAGACCATGGCGACACTGTTGGCGCTGGCGATATCGCCCAGTTTCAGGACAGAACCACCGTTGAAACCGAACCAGCCCATCCACAGGATAAAGGTACCGAGGGTAGCCATCGGCAGGTTGGCGCCAGGCATGGCGTTCACTTCACCGTTCTTGCCATACTTGCCTTTACGTGAACCGAGCAGCAGTACACCAGCCAGGGCAGCAGCGGCACCAGCCATGTGCACAATGCCGGAACCGGCGAAGTCAGAGAAGCCCAGGTCGCCCAGGTTGTAGAGACCGAATACGTCAGCACCGTTCCAGGTCCAGGCGCCTTCCATCGGGTAGATGAAACCGGTCATGACGACCGCGAACAGCAGGAAGCTCCAGAGTTTCATACGCTCGGCAACCGCACCGGAAACGATGGACATGGCAGTGGCCACGAACACCACCTGGAAGAAGAAGTCAGAGGCGCCGGAGTAGATGGAGCCACCTTCAAAACCGTCTTCACGGCCGGAAAACTCCGTCAGGGTATCGGCAACATGAGTGTCGCCAACCAGCACACCACTCAGAAGTACACCGCCGTCGTACATGATATCGTAGCCGACGACCAGGTACATGGTGCAGGAGATGGCAAACAGCGCCACGTTCTTAGTCAGAATTTCCGTGGTGTTCTTGGCACGGACCAGACCTGCTTCGAGCATGGAGAAGCCGGCGGCCATCCACATAACCAGTGCACCGCACACCAGGAAATAGAAGGTGTCCATTGCGTACTGCAAATGGAAGATTTGATTTTCCACGTTTTAAACCTCAGATTTATTATTCTTTCTCGGCTGTCAGTTCCATCGCTCTTGACTACAGAACCCAGAGCCTTGCGCTCCATCGCGCTTGTCTTCATAGGCTGGCAACAGCCGTCAATTGATCAGATAGCGTCTTCGCCAGACTCGCCGGTACGGATACGGATAGCCTGCTGCAGCTCTGTCACAAAGATTTTGCCGTCGCCGATCTTGCCGGTGTTGGCCGCCTTGGAAACTGCTTCAATGACCTGGTCGAGCAGATCGTCAGGAATGCCCACTTCCAGCTTGACCTTGGGAAGGAAATCCACTACGTATTCAGCGCCGCGATAGAGTTCGGTGTGACCTTTCTGACGACCAAAGCCTTTTACTTCGGTGACGGTGATGCCCTGCACGCCAATGTCTGACAGTGCTTCCCGGACGTCATCAAGCTTGAACGGCTTGATAATGGCTGATACCAGCTTCATAGAGTCTCTCCCGAGTGTTACAAGTGGTGCCGCAAGTCGGCTGAAAGGGGGACAGGTTCTCATTGTTATATCCAGCTCCCCCTTCAAACGGAGCCTTACCAGCTGCAGTGAAAAACGCAGACAGCTGAAGTTGTCTGTGTATATGCAGACCCCGTGCCAATTCTCAAAACATCCGACCTTTGCCGGGCCTTGGAGCCTAACCGGGAATAGTGGTCGAGCATACTCTTCACCCAAGAGTCAGTAGTTGGAGTTAGATTTTTCACTGGATTTGTGTGAATAGTCAGCCTATTTAATCAAATTCAGTGGAAAATCTGGCCGATCCTCCTGGACTTTAGGCCGCCCCGTCTACTCTCGGTCAGGCTCCCAGACAAAGGCAGACAGTTTCAGCCTCACCAAACCGGTGCACAGGGTTAGTTCAACGCACCATTACTTCGCACAACCTTAGATCTCGCACCATTCAAGTGCGTACCTCTACAAATCAACCTTAACCTTTTCTGTGATATGATCACGCAAGTACATGGTCTCAATGAGTTTGACGGGTTCAGAGCGAGAGCTTCCGTGCCAGCGTTCCAAGTGTTTGAAAGATGTCCAATATTCCTGCACACTTGCGCCTTGGCTAGGCGCCCCCGCCAGAAAGCTCTCGCTCAGGCTGAACCCTTCAAATCCATTGAGACCATGTACTAGGCAATACGACCCATCAGGAAGCATTCATGATCGACAAGGCTGCCCTTATAAATAGCATCGCCGACAAGGCTGGTCAGGTTCTCGGCGGTGACAAAAGCAAAACCCGGGAAGATGTGGAGCACAACGTCAAGGCTCTGGTGGGCAGCGCCCTGTCCCGCTTCGAACTGGTGACAAGAGACGAGTTCGATGCTCAGGTGGCCGTGTTAAAACACACCCGCGAACGACTGGAAGCCCTGGAAAAGAAAGTCGCGGAGTTGGAGAATTCAGCGCTCTCCGACGAAGCGCCAGCAGCCTGACAAATAGAGCTCTCGTCTCTGTCTTCATTCGGCGCCAAAGGCAGTCAAAGATGAAGTGAAGTATGGAGACGATTTGCAGCGCTCATCAAGAAGCAGCCATTTAAACCAGTAGCGCAGTCTCAAATCCTGACCTATTCTCCTCGGATCATACCTGCTTAGAGCATCCGATCAATGATACCAGCTCTTCAAAGTCGATTGCGGTATGCAATATACTCGTTGCTCAGCCTGCAATCTGATTATCTCCTGGCTCTGGTTGATTGCTCGACGCTGGACAGCAGTATCGACCAGAAAGCCTGCCAAAGCGTTCTTGCAGACTCGTACACCCCCTATAGCGACGCAAAAGCTTCAAGCTGGCTGAATTCAGTTCAGAAAATACCAGCAGGCACACCCATCACAGAGGAATTATTAGCTAACCCTAACCGTCTATATATCTTTGATCATCAAACAGCCGATGGAGAGCGTGCAGTTTACCATTTTCATTTTTCCTCAAAAATCAGGATGCCTGCTGATTCAGTGTTTATCAGCAATGGTACTGCAGAATCCAAACCCCTGTTCCTTTTGGAGGGGGTTGAGTGGGTTGGCTGGAGCACCGAATTTGCAGCGACCAACTTTGGTTATAACGCCGTGGTAAATGTTGAGATTTCATCCCGAAACAGTGATAGTTTTCATCAGCTTTTTAGCGCGATAGGGGTCCGTGGCTTAACCTTATCGGGTGTGACACTGAGCTCCCGTTATACCCCCCCTGAAGAAAGCAGTATTTCATTTATGAATCTGCTGAGCCTTGGCAACGGGGATGGTTTTCCTACTGACTTCCGAATTGAGAATTGCGATTTCTTATTGCCCGATTTAGATCCCCACAAACACGAAATAAGACTTTATGCCCTTATGATTGTGGGTAATGGCGTTTTGGTTGTAGGTACGCCATCAGACTCGTCTTACCACAGCACAATGTTCGTTACCTTTAAAGGTAACCGTATTGTATCGAAAGACTACAACAAGAGTACCAGCAACAAGATTATTGCTTCCGCGCTTGGTGTAAATGGTTTTGTCATGCTATCCGGCTC
>JBPCXN010000301.1:0-5493 GCA_051008495.1 Endozoicomonas sp.
CTGCATGTTTGTTTTGCTACCCGAATAGATCTCTTGAGGACGGCGGCAAAAGGAAAGCGGAAAGCGACAAAAAATTATGGATATCATTTCAATCATACTTCCGTCCCTTATCCAGAGGATTACTGCATCTCTGCCGATCTCAAGTTCGGCGCACCTTATTCTTCCAGCACAGTTGCTGGGCTGGCCCGATCAGGGTATTGCCTTTGATGCAGCAGTACACGTGGGCACCCTGGCAGCGGTGATGCTGTATTTCCGCAAAGATATCTGGCTATTGATCCGTGACTGGACTTTATCTCTTGCAGGTAAAGGCGTAACGCAGCATAGCAAAATGGCCTGGTATGTTGGCCTGGCTACCTTTCCGGCTGTGATCTTTGGCTTCTGGATGAAGGCTGCTGGCGTTGATGAACTTTTGCGTTCAACCACCGTTATCATGGTCACAACTCTGTTGTTCGGTACGCTGATGGGGGTGGCGGATTATTTTGGCCAGCGCAAGATTTCTCTGGAACAGGTTAATCTGAAAACAGCCATGATGATCGGTTTCGCCCAGGCTGTTTCTCTGATTCCGGGTACGTCCCGCTCCGGTATCACTATCACCGCAGCACTGATGCTGGGTTTCAAGCGTGAAGCCGCTGCCCGTTTCTCCTTCCTGCTGTCTATTCCGGTCACTATGGGAGCCAGCCTGCTGGTGATCCTTGATCTGATTAAGTCTGCGGAAGTCATCATGTGGGGCGAGCTGGCCTCCGGTGCTCTGTTATCCGGTATCAGCGCCATGCTCTGTATTCACTTCTTTCTGGGCATGATCAGTCGTATGGGGCTGATGCCGTTTGTGATTTACCGCCTGGCTCTGGGCTTGGTGTTATTGTTCCTGATCTGATGACAATTGTTTATTGCAAAAACCCAAAAAAACTTAAAGAAATCCTTTGTCTGTCGTTTTCAGGGTAATCACCAATTCCAGGCTTTAACGGTTCCCCCATGAGTATGATGAATAACGGGATTGCTGGCATGAACGCCGCTTCGCTGTCCCTGATGGTCACCAGTAGTAACATTGCCAATGCTTCGGTGCAGGGCTATTCGCGGCAACAGGCAGTTTATACGACTACGGCTACCGGCAGTGTTTATGTGTCGGACGTCAAGCGGATTACTGATGACTTCTATATCAGCCAGGTGCAGCAGTCCAGCACCGCTCTGGGGTATTCAACCGTTTACGCCAGCCAGGCAGGCATTCTTGAGCAAACCCTGAGCAGCGATTCGATGAGCCTGTCACCGGTGCTTAACGACTTTTTTCAGTCTCTCAATGCGGCCCAGGCAGACCCCATGGATCCGGCCTACCGTCAGCAGATTCTGGCGGATTCAGGCAATCTCGCGGCCCAGTTCAATATGCTGTCCGGAAAGCTGGATGACCAGTTCGGCAGTATCGACACGCAGATGACCACCATGGTCAGTGAGGCCAATACCCTGATGAATCAGCTGGCTGATCTCAATAATGAGATCATGAAGCAGGAGGCGGCCGGGGGAGCTTCACCACATTTGCTGGACCAGAGGGATCAGGCGGTTAGCCAGTTGTCGGAGCTGGTCGGGGTCGATGTGGTTTACCAGAAAAACAACACGGTTGATCTGTTTCTGCCAAATGGTGAACCTCTGGTTGTTGGTGGTAATGCCAGTGAGCTGGTGCTGGTGCCAGGCAGTCCGGATTCGTCCATGACTCAGGTGGGTCTGAAAAACGGTGATTCCACCAAAGTGCTGCGTGATGTCGGCGGCGCTGTACAGGCCCAGATGGATTTTCGGGACGATGTTCTGATTCCTGCCCGGCAGGAGCTGGATCGCATGGCCCTGGTGCTGGTGGATGCCATCAACAGCCAGTTGGCGGAAGGTTATGATCTTAATGGCGATTCGGGCTCACCGCTGTTTGGCGATATCAACGGTTCTGACGCCATGCGCAACCGTTCTACGTCCAGTCCGGATAATTCTGGCAGTGGTGTGCTGGAGGTGGAAATCAGTGACAGTACCGCTCTGACCGCCGAGAACTACAGTATCGTGATTGGTAAAGATGGCACTCCAATTGTGACGACTGAGCCTGGTGGTGAAAACGTTGAATACAAGATGACAGAAGACGGTGTCATTAGTTTTGATGGCGTAACTATCAGCCTGGGTGAAGGTACTCTGGAGCCGGGTGACAGCTTTTATATAGAGCCGGGCAAGGGTGCGGCGGCCGATATGGAAGTGGTTATGACCGATATCGATAAGCTGGCGTTCTCCTCCGATCCCGATGAACCAGGCAATAATGAAAACCTTCTGGCCCTGGCTGGCATTCAGGATGAGGCGCTGGTGGGTGGTTCTCTCACCATCAATGGTGCCTACAGTGCCCTGGTTGTAGATGTGGCAGGCAAGAGTGCCAGTGCTATGACGGATTATGAGGCCAGTGCCATGATCTACCAGAATGCCAACAATAACCTGCTCAGTGTTGCTGGTGTGAACATGGATGAAGAGGCGTCCAGCCTTATTGTCTTTCAGCAGGCCTATGCCGCCAATGCCAAGGTGATAGCGGCGGCGGACGAGATGTTCAACCTGTTGCTTGGCCTGTAATTAATCATTCGTTTCTCGTTCCCATGCTCCTGCGTGGGAGCGAAAGTCAGACAGAGTTTCCGGAGAAACATCATGCGCGTCAGTACGATGCAGATGAACAACACGATGTAGTACAACATGAGTAGTACTACTGCATCTATGAATAAGAGTCTGATGCAGCTCAGTACCGGTAAGCGGATACTGTCGCCTTCCGACGATGTGCTGGCGTCGAATCAGATTCTGGGCCTGAATGACCAGCTGGCGATGCTGGAAACCTATGAAAAGAATATTGGCTCGGCGCAGAACTCCCTGTCCATGGCGGAAACCGTAGTGACCGATATGGTCAATGTGCTGAACCGTGTGCGAGACCTGGTGCTGGCCTCCGGTTCTGCCACTGTTCAGCCTTATCCGACTGACGGCGAGGAGCCTGTTCAGCCGCTGCCTCCTGAGGACGGTGAGGGAGATCGCACTGCTCATCTGCAGGAGATCGAGATGCTGATGGAAACCCTGATGGATCTGGCCAATACCAAAAGCAGTAGTGGTGAGTATATTTTCGGTGGCACCCAGGGTGATCGACCTCCAGTTGGCGAGGGTGATGATGGTATTTTCGTGGGTGGCAGTGATGGTTCCCGTGAGATCCAGATCAGTGATTCGCAGACGGTTATTCTGGGGATAGTGGCTGGAGACTTGTTCTCCCTCGATGATGGCGAGAATATCTTCTCCGCGATGGAAGAGTTTCTGGCCATAGCTTCGGACCCGAACACTACCCAGGATGAGTTTGACCAGATCATGGCGGACACTCTGGATGCCATTGATGAGACTCTGGGGAATATGAACCAGTCGCTGACCAAGATCGGCGCCAGCATGAACACTCTGGATATGGCCGCTAACAGTAATGCGGAAATGCAGATGTACAACGATATGCTGGTCAGCGGGCTGGAAGATCTGGATTACGCTTCGGCCATTACCGAATACAGTATGCTGCTGACGCAGATGCAGGCTGGCCAGAAGGCTTATGCCATGGTCGGTTCTACTTCTTTGTTTGATTACGTTTAATTCTGCTTTATGGGAGGCGGCTTATGTTGTCTTCCGTTTTCCGTTTTCCGTTTTCCGTTTTCCGTTTTCCGTTTTCCGTTTTCCGTTTTCCGCTTTCCGCTTTCCGCTTTCCGTCTTCCACTTCCCACTTCCCACTGCCCACTTCCAACTGCCCACTGCCCACTTCCAACTGCCCACTTCCAACTGCCAACTGCCCACTTCCAACTTCCAACTTCCAACTTATCTATTCTTCAAAGGTTTTGATGGTGCAGGGTGTTGACGAATGTCAACGACCTGTCTACCCTTGTTGAGGCAAAACAATTGAAGAAACATCCCAATAAAGACATTCGTGATGCTATTGAATACGCGCTGTTGAGGGGGTGGAAAGTTGTTGGTGTTGGGCGCTCCTCCCACGCATTCTGTCGGATCTGTTGTGGGGCTGGCCATAGGGTGCATATGATGAGTATCTGGTCGACCCCGAAGAATCCGGAGCGACATTCCCGGCAAATTATTCGAATGGTGGATGCCTGTCAGGAAAATACCAGTTGGCATTAGAGGCGTTTGTTATGAAGATCTTTCACTTTTCCCTGGTCCTGACTGAAGTGGGTGTAACCACTCCTGGTCTTGAAGATGCTCTTTTCGAAGTGGGTTGTGACGATGCTCTGGTGTGCTTCTATAACCAGTCGGCCTATCTCGTTTTTGACCGCGAGGCTGAATCTTTGAGAGAGGCTGTTGCCAGCGCTGTCGCCGATGTGGAGTCTTCGTCCTGTGGTGCCAGGGTTGTATCAGTTGACGCCGGCGATCTGGTTGGGCTTAGTGATATCGCTGAGTTGTCCGGGCTGACCCGTCAAGCGGTGGCATTGTTGAAGGATGGTAAGCGTGGTGGTGGGCAATTTCCAGCGCCGGTCTTGAGGTTGGAAGGCAGGCAGCCGCTCTGGAAGTGGAGTCAGGTGGCGCAATGGCTTGTTGAGCAGGGCAGGGTGGGGGCAGAACTGGCAGAAAATGCCCTGGTGGTTGATGAATTTAACCAGGCGCTGGAGTTGCGGAATTCTGGGCGTATGGAATCCATTTTGTCTCTTGTGGAATCCATTGCCCGGTAACTGGGCGTTTGTCAGGGTATGAGTTTCTGTATTTTTTCTGAAATCTGTCGAATGTTGAAATAGAGTTTTTTGCCAATGATGGCTTCGAGTATTTTGCGATTCACGTCCAGGTAGTCGTGCACCAGTACATTTCTGAAACCAATCATCTTCATGGCCAGTTCATGGTCGTCCCTGGTCAAGTCTCCCTGTTTGAATAGTCCGTCGAGAGCAGCGCGGGATTTACTGACGTTGATATTGTATTTTTGCTGGTAAGCATATCGGGACAGGCCAATCAGGCTTTCAATGATGATTTGCAGCGCCCGTTGGGCGGCTAGTAGGTCACGAGCGTTCCATTGGTTCAGGTCGGCGTTCAGGTCGTCAAGAATCAGGAGCATTTCCTGTTGAAGATTGTCGATTTCCAGTTCGTAGGCCTTATCTCTCATAATCTTTCTCCCAGGCTGAAATGATTCCGTGTTCCAGTCTGCGTACGGTGGGAACGCCTCCGTCAAATAGCTTCCTGCCCTGTATGATGTTCCATTGCAGGGGTACAGGCACTTCGCGCAGATCGACGATGCTGATCTCCAGGTCGGGTAGTTGTCGCTCAAGAATGCTTTCGAGCATCTGTGGTCTGACTGCCCGCTCCAGAAGGTCTGTTTCAAAATGGCTGAACAATACTGCTACATCCCAGTCGCTGTCGTCCCTGGCGCAGCCTTTTCCCCGGGAGCCATACAGGTAGATGGCGTCAACGGCTTCATGTTGCAGTATCAGTCTTTTGATGGTGTCTTCAGCAGATTGCGGCTGGCTCAATGAGTGGGAT
>JBPCXN010000302.1:0-17877 GCA_051008495.1 Endozoicomonas sp.
AGAATCTTCCTGACACCCTCGCCGGGCTGAAAAGTTACTATTTAGAAGAAGGCCCTATCCTTGCTCCTGATCAGCTGGGTGCTTTGCGCCGCCATATTGAAGCGGTGGAGAATGGCGGGGTTTCAGCTCAGCCACAAAATCTGCCTGCCCTGGCCGCTGCTCCAGTTCCTGAAGTTGTGTTAACTGCTGAAGAGCAGTTGTACCAGCAAGCACTGCAATCTGTTGCCAACCTTTCCCTGGATGATTATGCCTCCTACACCGAAGGCTACCAGTCAGCGACATACTACCAGACAGTTCAAGAGCCGTTGCCTGGGATGCCTGTACGGAGCCCTGACCAGAGCCAGCAGGACTGGGTAGCCAATCTCCAGGCTTACTATGTCGAACATCAGGGTGCACTGCTCCCCTATCAGGCCGGTGCGTTTCGTCGCTATATTGAAGCAGAAGCCAGTGGTGGCACAGTTGCACCCCAGAAATTACCTGCGCGGAATACCTCTTTGCAGGAAGAAGAGTTGGCCAGTCCCGGGCAAAACGATGTTTCAGACAATGTGGAAATCACCGAAGAGCGGTATGAGCAGCAGGTTGAGACTATCCGGAACTTGTCGAAACCGGACTATGACCGTTATGCATCGGCTTATAGGTCCCCGCAATATTACCAGCTTCTGGGTGGCCTGGGCTTGGCCGATATGTCAGCGGAGGAGTTGCAGGAATACTACGTCGATCAGGCTGACAATCTCAGCCCGCAGCAGGCTGGCTCCCTCCAGCGTCTGGTTGAAGCAACAGAGGTTGGTGTTACGGTAGCGCCTCAGGCGTTGCCCGCCCATTCGCCAGAGATCAGCCAGGCGCACACTGAATATGAGCAAATACTGCAAGCCGTGGAGAACAGCGCTCCAACCGTTGGGGTAGCCAACGCAAACCAGGCATTTATCAACAGTTATAATAACCCGGATTACACTGCGCTGGAGAGTCTGGAGAACTTGCCTCCTTCAGCCAGTCCGGTGCAATTACAATCCTACTTTGTCGAACACTACAACAACCTGAGCTCTGCTCAGGCCGGTGCCCTGGCGCGAAATATTGATGCCCAGCTCGGGCTTATTCATGCACCCCTGGCAGGTACGTTTATTGTTTCTTCCTCAGGAAATCTCAATATTCAACCGGTCAGCAATACTGTTGGCCTCCCAGGTGTGCCCACGGATATCTCATCAGTGGTCAGCAACACTGATACCCCTTTCGATTTTCCTGAAATTCCCAACACTACACTTATTCCGGACGTGGAGTACCAGGAATCTGATTTACCGAACGTTTCCACCACTATTGACGTGGCGTACCAGGAATCTGATTTACCGGAAGTTCCCAGCGAAGCCCCCAGTTCAGGCTCGAAGAAGAAAAACAAAAAAGTACTTGTTGCCGTTGAAGAGGCTAACAGTGGTTCTGGTAATCTCCCTCCTGCCAGCGAACCCCCTCCTGCCAATAAGCCTCTGCCAAGTGCTGCTGAACTGGATCAGATGTCGGCGATTGCCCATATTGAAAGCCCTGATTTGGCCAGTGAACCCACTCCTGCCCATAATTCTCTGCCAAGTTCTGATGAACTGGATCAGATGTTGGCGATTGCCCGTATTGAAACCCCTGATTTGGCCAGTGAACCCCCTCCTGCCCATAATTCTCTGCCAAGTCCTGATGAACTGGATCAGATACGCGCGGCTGCCTATGATGAAAGCCCTAATTTTGCCGACAGCCTGCATGAGCCCAGCGTGTTCGATAATGTTAACCAGAGCGAATTCGATCAGTGGTTGACGTCACATGGCGGAGACCAGGATGACGCCATTTCAGGTAAGGCCAACACCGATGATGCTTTTGGGCAGCGGTTATCAGGTGCAGAGTATTACAGCGATATTGAGCAAAGACTGCAGGATCTTCGCAGTGATAATGGAGATTCTGATTTTGCTGACCTGCAGCAACGTCGCGAGGCCCTCCGGGCTGATGATGGCGCTTCTGATGTTGATGATCTGCAGCAACGTCGTCTGTCCCTGGCGGAAGATGGAATAACTACTTTTATAGATCCATTATCTGGAAATAATGCTGAAGACCAGCTTCGCAGTGCGCAGGCAGAAGATCAAACTCCTCCCCTGAATTCTGAGTTAACGTCAACTGTGGATCCTGATTCCGGCCAGGCTACACAGGAACTGGATCTGGGTGCCCAGCTGCAAGAGTTAACAGATGGCAGGTTTAGCGACGTAGATCCTGATTCCGACCAGGCTACACAGGATCTGGAGCTGGATGACCGGCTGCGTACTTTAACAGACGACAGGCTCGGCAACATCGATACCTCGCTGGCCAATTTCGCTGGACGCCTGAATGCGCTTAGCGGCAATCGGTCCGGCCAGCCTACCATCGATATCTTTAATAAGCGTGTTGAGCTGTTTTATTCTTACCGCCAGGCGCTGGTGGACGCCGGCATTATTGGTTCCATTACCGAGGCTGCGCCTTTTGAAAATGGTCGCTCCAGTCTGTCTGACTACATCAGCAATGCCCTGGAATCCGGCGCAGTGGAAGGTGACCTCGCTGATTCGCTACGGGCCATCAACAATGCTTATGATCAGGTCGACCACCTCAGCCTGGACGCTGCAACGTTGACGGCCATCCAAAGTGATGATTTTGACCTGCCCAATGCGGATACACTAAGGGGGGTGCGTCAGCAGGCGGAAGCGGATGCTGTGACCAGGCTGGCTAAGGTGGATCAGGCGGTCGAGCTGGTATTGAACCCCCAGTTAAGAGAATCACCTTTCGGCTTGTCAGATGCAGACCTTGATAATACCCAAGCCGTTTCCAGGGCTCTGGGGGATGCCATTTCCGAACGTCTTAGCAGTGGTAATGGTCGACCCAATAAGGCAACGCTCAGTGAAATTGAGCTGGCCCTGAGGCTGCAGAATGCAGTTGATGCTATTCAGCGCTTTAAGGATACCGGCGAAGGTTCCCCGTTGATCAGAAGCATCACTGCTCCTGGTACTGATGAAACCTTCTCTCACCGGGTAGAACTGGTGCTGAACGGCAAAAACATGCTTTCCAGCGATGGTAATGTGAATGTTTCCCTGGTCAGAGGGAAGCGCGCGGGCACAGTGGATCTAGTGTTCAATATCAATATCGACAATCAAGCAACAGTTCGTAAAGCCACACTCAACCTGAGTGATGTGGCTCCGGAGAACCGGGGTGCTCTTCTGATGGATACAATAGAGAGTGTGAAGACCCGGGTAGATAAGATATCGATCAAGGGAATGAGTGAGACGTCCAGGGTCAACACCGACAACCCCACACTGGGCCTGCCACGTATCAGCGATTTCGATAGCCGGGTCGTTCAGAACGTCGCCAGCGCGGATTATCGCAATAATGTGCTGCAGAACACCCTCAATGCAGAGCTGTTGAGCCTGAATATTCAGGCCATCAGTAACACCGATGTCCTGGATGCGGATGCCGCATTGAATCGGTCCTTAAGCCCTCTGGAACGGATGGGCCTGGATGCGGAAATTATGGACTTGTTCCGTAATCAGTTTGAGGTTGATGCAGAGTTCAGAAGCCACCTGTCGGCGGGTGACGGTGATCTTGATGCCATGGCCAGACATGGCAGACAGTACTTGGAGAGCATGGCGGGCAGTAACGCTGATCTCGCTGACGCCATTGATGTTAATGGCCCCAGAGGGGCAAGACCAAGGGCCCGCGTAAGCACCAGAGTAGCGAAGCTGAAAAAGGTGAATGCCGCTATTGGTAACTTCCGTCAGAACGCCATAGTGTCCAACGGCTTTCTGGCGGCAAATTCAGTGCTCGGTGTAGCGGGGCTGGTTCAGGTGGCCAGGGGCATCGATAGCCTGAATACGAACTGGGATCAGATGACCGATGTTAACCGGGGGCTGACGGCTACTGAGTTGAGCTTTGGCCTTGCCGGGGTTTCGATCGCCGCCACACAGATCGGGTTGAATGTAGGCACCAAAGTTGTCGATGCCGCGCTGGGTCTTGCGACTACAAGCAGTAAAGCGGTCACGTCCCTGGGTGAGTTTATTCCTTACGCAGGGATGGTTGTCGGTACCGCCGCCAGCCTGTTCTCTATCGGCGTGAATATTAATTCCGCGGTAGAAGCCGGGCGTTCCGGGAATTCACACCAGGCCGGGTTCTTTGCCGGCATGGCGGTGCTGGATACCATTGACCTGGTGGTATCGACCATTGGCAACGTTATCGAATATGTTCCTGTAATCGGCAACGTACTCGCCATCATTGCGGATGTGATTTCCCTGGGGTTGGGTGTTCTCAGTCAGGTGATCATGCAGTTTGTTCCCCCCGCCAATGCCCAGCAGAACTTTGATGCATTGATTGCTTCCGAAGGCTTCAGCCAGTTCCTTGACGACCTTGGCGACCAGTTCGCCGCCGACGGTTTTGACCTCCTGGACTATCGCACTGATGCCGGCGGCCTGGGTGTTGACGACCCTTATGGCGATGACCTTGCCTCGATCACCGCAGACTATGAAATGGAACTGTCGGAAGCTGCTGCTGAAGACCCTGACAACCCCCATTTAAGAGTGGCCATTATCGATAACACGATTTCTGGCAACACCCTGACCGGGCGGCTGGGCGATGACTACCTGGATGGCGGTGTTGGTGATGACGTACTGAATGGCCTGGCTGGTAATGATGTACTGATTGGTGGTGAAGGCAATGACACCCTCAACGGTGGCGATGGCGATGACCAGCTTATTGCTGGTTATGGTAATGACATTCTTAACGGTGGCGCCGGAGACGATTACCTGAACGCAGGTGCCGGATCTGACATCCTCAACGGGGGCTCAGGTAATGACATACTTATCGCTGGTTCCGGGAATGATGTACTCAACGGCGGAAGCGGAGACGATGTTCTCTCCGGCGGTATTGGTAATGACAACCTTTGGGGTGGCTCAGGTAATGATGAGCTTGATCCGGGATCGGGCATTGACAATGTGCATGGTGGCAGCGGCAATGACACCATCCGCCATACATCACTGACCCAGGGGCTGTTGGATACAGATGCACTGGATGCTCTTACCGTTAATACCAGTCACCTGTCCTTTCTTGTTGATCTGCCAGAGGATCGCTCGAGTATTATTTTTGGTAATCCTGAAGGGCTCACTGAGGCTCAATTAACTGCCAGAAATCAGGAAAGAGGCTATGCGGCGGATCTGCAGCCGTTTCTGACTGACAGCGCCCCTGATTCATTCACCCTGGTGGATATCGATCGCTTTAACAACGGTAACCACTACCATAGTGGCCACCAAGGGCCTGGAACCCTGGGCTATTCTTCCGCCCTGGCGGGCGCTGCAGCTACAGCTGCCGCTAATACTGCACGAAACAGCGGCAACTTGATTCGGGTTGATAACTTCAGCTTTGCCATTGGTGGGCGTCGACAATATAAGGAAATATGGGCTCATGGTTTCACAAACTGGAGTGGCAGTTTTGTGATGAGTGAAGGGGCTCTTGATATACCCAGGGATATTATTCGCCACTCAGGGAGCCAGAATTTCACAGGCACAATTGCTGACTTTACCACCTCTTATTCCATCTCCCAGGGGGATGTCACTAATGAATACTTTGGTGGCGATACACTGGTAGACCAGCTGGTTCAGAATAATTATTTTGATGCAAGTGCACATCTTAACAGCTCCTGGCACCAAAACTACCTGGGTTACCACTTCAATTGGGGAACGCTAAAATCTGGGCACCATGTTGATGTTGATTTTATAGCCCGAATGTCCTCGGATTTGTTTGACGGTACCCTTTATATTAAGCCTGAAGACGGCACACTGGTTTTCATAAATAATGACAACAATATTTATTTTGAAGTCGATCAGGCCGCTTTAAACGACGTCATTGAACACTTTGATGACAGTCATGCTAATAAGTTGCTTAGTTTGAGTGAGCTGGTTCGAACTCAGACTATTTTCGACAGTGTTGAAAATGCCATTGGCAGCGACTTGCCAGACCTCATTGTTGGCGATGCTGGCGCCAACAAGTTATCGGGTGGTCATGGCGGCGACACCATTCATGCCCATGCCGGAGATGACATCATCAGTGGCGGGGCTGGCAATGATACCGTGAATGCAGGGGCTGGGGATGACGCCGTTTCAGGTGGATCAGGCAATGACATAATCCGTGGTCAAGATGGTAATGACAGTATTTACGGAGGGGATGGCAATGATCATCTGATCGGCCATGCCGGTAATGACCGCCTGGCGGGCGAGGCGGGTGATGATCGTATTCATGGGTATGAGGGTAATGACGTCCTGGATGGCGGCGACGGCAATGATTACCTGTATGGCAGCGATGGCAATGATGTTCTTACAGGTAAAAGTGGTGATGACCACCTGTTCGGCGACGCCGGGGATGACATTCTTTCTGGTGGAGAAGGTTTTGACCGGATTGATGGTGGCGAGGGTGTAGATACCCTCAGCTTCCAGGGCAAACCCACCGGTGTTACTTTTGACCTGACCCAGGCTGAATCCTATGAAAATCGTGTCACCAATATTGAGAATGTTGTCGGGACTGATCATAACGACACCCTGACTGGCGACAACAGTAACAACACTCTGAGTGGTGGTGCAGGGAATGACACGCTCAATGGGCTGGCTGGGGTAGACATTCTTGCCGGTGGCGCAGGCAATGACACCCTGGATGGTGGCGATGGGCGGGACACCATTATTGGTGGCGCAGGGAATGACATCCTCAGGGATACAGGAACACTGTCTGGTGTTTTGGACGCCAACGGGGAAGACCACAGCGCCGATGACACCTTTATTGTTTCAGGCCATGATACCGTTGATGGTGGTGTGGGCACGGATACAGTTATGTTCCAGTCCAGCCATGACAACGATTCGATAAACGGCGTTTTCGCCAGCCTGGAAGAAGAACGTTCCACTGTTTATTACCAGGATTCAGGCAATGAAGCCAGTACTCTGACCAATATTGAAAACCTCACTGGAACCGACGGTAATGATAACCTGACTGGCGACAGTCAGGTGAATATCCTGACCGACGGTGCCGGTCAGGATATGTTGGAAGGCCTGGGCGGCGATGACATTCTGGTGGCCACTGTTGACGACAGTGTCGATGCATTTTACGGGGGAGAGGGGAATGACACCTTTTTAGCCCAGGATGTTAGCGGCGAGGCAACCTTCAGTCATGACCGGTTTGAAGGCGCGGAAGGTGACGATACCTTCCTCATTCACCGTGGCAATACCACAGAATATAACATAGTGGATGGTGGCGAAGGCTCCGATACCCTGTCGTTCCAGGGCTACGATCAAGCTGTCAGGATTGTCTCTCCTGACACCATCACCAATGGTGATGTATTCCAGTCCGATGAAAATGAACCTGTCAGCCAGCTTTATGAAGAGGGTGAGCTGGCGTCAATCACAGCAACACCTGATATAGAAAACGATGAACCTGAAGAAGAGGGCGGTGCTGTTTATATTGCAGACCCTGAAGATCAACCTCAGGAAGTCAGTGCTCCTGAGGATATCGGGGCTGACGACAATATTGACGACAATGATAACGCTGAAGATGAGTTTGAACTGGCAGAGATTACAGAACCGGAAGCTATTGCAGAGCCCGATGATGAGCCCGGTGAAGGTGAGAACCAAACACTTGCTCCGGCCACAATCGCGGCACTGACAAATTCAGATATGGGGCCCGGCGAAATACCTACCCAGGCAGGCACTATAAGGGCGTTTAACAGCAGTAATCATCGTCTGGCCTCGGCGACCGGTGTGGAAAATATTATCGGTACTGATTTGGAAACCGAAGGTGACTCGATCGTCGGCACCAGCGGTGACAACACTCTGTACGGCCTGGGTGGCGAAGATTACCTTAACGGTGGGGCTGGTGACGATATCATCTTCGGTGGTGCTGGACTGGACCAGATCGATGGCAGTACAGGAGATGACTTTGTTGATGGCGGCGCAGATGGTGACATTATCTTTGGCCGCAGTGGCCGTGACTATTTGGTCGGCGGTGAGGGACAGGACAGCATAGACGGTGGCGCCGACGGCGATACGCTTGATGGTGGTGCAGACAACGATATCCTCAGGGGTGGCGAGGGAGCTGACTACCTGAAAGGCAGTGATGGCTCTGACAGTCTCTACGGCGGAGCCGGAAGCGATACGCTCAGTACTGATAGAAACGATGCGGTGCTGGATGGGGGGGAGGGCTCCGACAGCCTGATCATTGAAGGTGATGATGCTGTTACGCTCAACCTCAGTATCCCATCGGAAGAGAACACGGTCTCAGTCACAAACATAGAAAATGTCATTACCGGCGCTGGCAATGACTATCTGGTGGGTGACTCTGCTGACAACAGCTTCGATGGCGGTGCCGGTGATGATCAGCTGTTTGGTGCAGCCGGTGATGACGTGCTTACCGGTGGTGAAGGCAATGATACCCTGGATGGCGGCAGTGGTGATGACCTTCTTCATGTATCCCTGAACCCTCATGAGCCTAGTGATAACCTTGATGAGGTGTTTAACCTTACGTTTGATACCAACGTGCTCAGGGGGGGCAGCGGACAAGACACGGCTCATATCGAAACTGCCGAATCCCTGCGTATTGACCTTGACCGGGATGTTTATTCACACAACCTCGTGCTGGATCAAATAGAGAATGTTACCACTGGCAGTGGTAATGACTTGGTGATTGGTAGTTCTGTCAGCAACCAGTTAACAGGTAATGCCGGGAATGACCGGTTGATTGGTGGCCAGGGAGCGGATTCGCTGGCTGGTGGCTCGGGTGCTGATACCCTGGATGGTGGTGAAGGAAATGACACGGCAGTCTACTCCGACAGCACTACTTCTGTCACCGTCAGCCTTGTTGAAGGCACGGCTTCTGATGGAGACACCCTGACAGGCATTGAAAACATTGTCGGCAGCAGCTTTGATGACACGCTCACCGGAGATGATGAAGATAACAGTCTGGTCGGTGGTGCTGGAGACGATACTCTGCAGGGTGGTGTAGGGTTTGACCGCCTGGATGGCGGTGCTGGCACCGACACACTCTATGCTGGCAGAGGCGCAGATACACTTCTGGTGTCCGACAATGACACCACCTATGCGGCGGATGGTTTTGACTCCTATGTCATTGACCCTGACACCCGTAACGCCACCATCAATTTGGCGTCCGTAGGAAATGTCCTGGATTTACGGGCTTTTGACGCCCCTGTACGCCTGATGTCGGCTGGTGCGCTGGCAGCCATTGCTGCTGAAGCAGCACTGGATGCCGCAATGGTAGAACCGTCACCAACGGTTGAACAGCCAGCGACAGAGCTGACTTCAACTCCGGCGATCAATGAAGCACCCATAGTACCTACACCTACAACGGAAACAGAGCAGGATAACTACACGGATGAAGACTCAGATTCTGGTGATGACGATGACGCTGAAACAAAAACGTCGACGGTAACTGAGAACAGTAGCGATAACACAGAAACTCAGCCGACAACGACAACCGCTACCACCACAACATACACAGACTCTGATTCTGATGAAGAGAGCAGTACTGTAACGCCCATTTCAAGCCAGGATGATTCTCCTGATGAAGAGAGCACAGTAACAACAACTACCCTCAGCACGACAACAGTAGCAAACTCAGCAGTAGTAAACACAGCAACAGAAACCATAACAACCACTGAAGCTCAAGTGGCTCAACAGCCAACAAGCTACCAGCTGCAAGCCTATGTCAATGGAGAGTACGTCACAGTAGCGACCATTAATCTTGAAGCCGGGGCTGAACTAGCGAACACCTTCGACCGTATTCTGACTGCTGAAGGCACAATTGATCGTGCTGGCTTCAGGGATATTCTCAATGCTGCAGGGTCTGACACACCATTCTCCCTGTCACAGGAAGCAGCCAGTGAAGCGGCGCAAGTAAGGCGTTTGTCAGGCACCGGCTCCGATGACCAGGTTTTCGGCACATCAAGGGATGAGGAGATTGCGGCAACAGCTGGTTCAGACCTGATTGGCTTGCGGGGAGGGGCAGATACTTACGCCAGCAGCCAGTCTCTCCTTGATTTATTGGACAGTGACAGCCTTTCCCGTACTGACCTTCAGGGCATAGCTGCAACTTCCGGCTCTGCAATAGTTGACGGTGGCCGTGGCGACGACCTGCTTGCGACAGTCGGCCGCACGGATACTCTTCGTGGCGGTGAAGGTAATGACATGCTGGTCAGCTTCAATGGTACTACTGTGCTTGAAGGTGGTGAAGGAGATGACCTCTTTTATACTTCCCGTGAAAACAGTGCTACCTCCATCAGTGGCGGTACGGGAACAGACACTCTGGATGTTTCCCTTGGAGAAGCTGGTGTCACTCTGGCTTTGAGTAATCCAGGTGATTCAGCCATATCAGCCAGTATCCTGACAGCTAACCGTTCCTCTGACGTCTATCGCTACACTATGGACTCCCACACCTATGGAACCCATAGCCTGATCACAGGAATTGAAAACCTGGTTGGCACTGCAGCTGGTGATGTCCTCACCGGTAGCACAGGGGACAACCTGCTGGCTGGTAATGCCGGTGACGACACCCTATACGGCATTGATGGTATCAACACGCTGATGGGCGGGGAAGGTGATGACACGATCATTACCGGTGCAGGCAGTGACACCGTGATACTCGATGGTGGACAGGACAGGGTTTACACTGCCCTGGGTCAACATACAATTATTGTTACACGGGATTCCAGCAACTCTCTCATCGTTGATTACAATGATGATCCGGATGTTTATGACCTCGTCCCTCATACGACCACGCTCGTTTTTGATGAAATCGCCTTTGATGAACTGACGGTATCCAATAGTGATGATGGTGGCTGGCGGCTGGGCCTCGGTGCAGATCAGACCCTCGCAACACTGGTGGATGCAACCGTTGCAGAAGATAGCGTCAGGGTCCCGGATAAGTTGATATTCAGTGATGGACGTGTTGTCAACTCTGTGGCTGCCCTGTTTACAGCAAGGCTTGCTGGAGAGACAGGCGACTTTGATGATGTGATTGGCACAGAAGAGATTCAGTACCTGCTAGGTAATGCCCGGGACAATGTTCTATCGGGCTCTGAACAGGATGATGTGCTTTCAGGCCTTGGGGGTAATGACACCCTGATTGGTGGCGAAGGTAACGACACCTACATTATCAAAAGCCGCAGTGGCATTGATGAAATTTTTGATGTGGATGGACGTCAGGACATCGTGCGTTTTGAGGCTGTTACCAGTGAGCTGATTCGTTTTGCCAAACACGGTAATGACTTGATTGCACTGACTGAGGACAGCGCCACAATTATTCGCGATGCCGGCCTGAATGAGGGTATAGAGTTTATCGAAACCCGGGGCGGAGCATCCAATCAGTTTAATCGCCAGGAGCTGGTAGAAGTCTTTGCCCAGGCTGAAGCGATCACGGTCAGTGATGAGGTGGCTTCTGATATCACCACGCTGGCTGCTGCCGCCAGACTCGCCATCAATTCTGTTGGTAGCGCACCGGATGAGGAGAATCCTTTAACACCTCCGGGAGGGGAGTTGTGGACAGGAAATATCGAAACACTGGAAGAGAATGCCGGCTCGAATGTTTTGAACATTGACTCTTCCGGCTCTTTCTCAACAACAGACGGTTACAACGCCTTTATTGTGAATCCGGATACTGCAGGGGTTCAGCTTGAATTACTGACAGGAGGTAATGTCCTTGACCTGCGTGAAATCGAAGGTAAGTTCAGCCTGGTTCAAGGCAGCAACTCTGGTACTTACCATATCCATCTAGCAGCAGAAGAGGGCGAGGAGCCAGAACAAAACAATCAGCAGTCTGAAACGCCGAGTGAAGAGGAGCAAGAGGGCGAAGAAGCTATTCCAGAAGAAAGTACGGAAGAGGAATTTGATGAAGCCTCCTCCATAGTGACCTTTGAATTAGCAGAAAGCCTCACTCTGGCAACGGCCTTTACCAGTATTCTGCTATCCCAGGGCACTCTGGCTTCAGCTCAGCTGGAGTCCCTGGAGAGTAGCATTACAGAGAGTGAGTCGCTCAGTCTTTCTGATGCCGCTGTGGCCAGCGAGCAGCCATCAACGGATAGCTTGCCTGAAACTGACTCAACATCAGAGGCAGTTACCAGCGAAACCACTGCCGCCACAGAGACTCCGGAAACAGTAAGCTCAACGACGACAGCTACGACTACCACCACTGAAGCAGTACCGACGGCCACTACTGCATCAACATCAGTGACTGAAACAACAACATCAACTACTGCGACGACAACAGCTGCGGAAACAACATCCGCTAACACGTCGGCGACAGCAGGTGTGGAAACAACACCAGCTAACACTTCGAAGACAGCAGCTGCGGAAACAACATCCGCTGACACTTCGACGACAGCAGCAGCTACGGAAACAACATCCGCTGACACTTCGACGACAGCAGCTGCGGAAACAACATCCGCTGACACTTCGACGACAACAGCTGTGGAAACAACTACATCGATTACTGCGACGACAACTGCTGCATCGGCTGTTACATCAGCAAGCACATCGACAACGGCCATAACAACAACAGTGACGACTAATTTATCAGAGCAGTGGGATGACATGCGGGCGGCCTTTGGTTTCAATGAAGGCAGCGGTTCTATCGCCGAAGACAGCAGTGACGGTGCCAATGAGGCACAGTTGCAGGGCTCAGTGAGCTGGACTGAAGGGCACAATGGTGGTTCAGCATTGCAGGTGCCGGTAGGGCATGGAGCCGCTGAAATCGAAAACCTGACAACGGGCGGACCCATGACTATCTCGGCCTGGGTGAAGTTTGATTCGTTCGAATCACGCTGGTCGCACATTGTCGACTTTGGTAATGGCCCGCTGGATAACAATATTATTCTGGCCCATAGAGGAAATACCAACTCACTGTCTTTCCAGGTTCATACAGATGATGATTATGGCAACCTTGAAGTGGAAGATTTCTTTGCCGAAGGTGAGTGGACCCATGTGGCAGCCACAGTGGATCAAAATGGCCGAATGGCTTTATATAAAGATGGTGAGCTTGCCGGTGAAACGGCTTATGGCGTGGTTCCTGCCGAAATGGTGCGCAGCAACAACCTGATTGGTAACAGTGTTGCACACAGTGGTGCGTTGAGTGGTGCCGTGGACGAACTGGCCATTTTCGGCAGAGCGCTTGGCGAAAATACCGTCAGAAGTCTCTATGAGGCCGATACGGTGACCAGCCTGCAAGCGCCTGCTCCGTCTTTTGACCCGGCAGCTTCACTGGCCCAATTGACCCAGGCTACGGCTTCTTTCGCACCTGAAAGCAGCAGTGAAGAGATTTCCAGTGCAGTGGTTGACAATAACAACCAGAATCCGGGCAGTATTACTTTTAATACATTGTGAAGTAGTCATTCATTAGTCACCTGAAAGGTTGAAACCACCGGCTTTAGCCGGTGAGCTTTAGCTATGACGTTTTCCATCGTGATTTCGTCGCCAACAAGCAGGGAACTGTCAGAGCGTTTCCTCTCGGTGCATAGGGAGCTAACAGAGGAAAGACGATGCTGCACCATCACGTTGAGTCGATGGTAATTGTTGGGTCTCTGGGCTCTCCGAGTATGAAGAGGTCGAGCTTTTCTTTAACGCGTATCCGGACTTTCAGTCCGTTACACAAACCCACCGGCTAAAGAGACTGTCGCAAAACCCTGCAGGAGCAGGCAATATAATCTTATAGCCTGCTCCCATGATAAGAAATAATGACCAGTCAGAAACTGAATATTGACCGAACACCTCAACTCAACTTTTTCTCTGATTCTTCTGATGCGTCAACCGATAAACAGACCACGCTCTGTAATAGCAAATCAGGTAGAGTATTCATCTCTCCTGATCCTGAAGGCATATGGCTTGGCCACTCCTCATTACGACAACACTTGCAGCAGGCTCAGCAGAAAACACCTTTCACTGTTGCCAGCATTCTTGATAGTCACTGGTCTGTCTTTGAGGCTCGCTATGCCAGCTCTGGTCGTCCTCCGTATGCCCCGAGGAATATGACCGGACTTATTCTCTGCGGCATCATGAGCGGCATCACTTCCCTTCGGGGGCTGGAAGAACTGGCAAGACTCAATTTGGGGTGTATGTGGGTGAGTGGTGGTATCTTTCCGGATCACGCCAACATCGGCCGCTTTATAAACATGCATGCCCAATCCCTGACCGGTGACTTTTTTGACAGCCTGACTGTGACCGTATTAGAGAAAACCGGTTCCACTGGCAACCATCGAAGCCGCTTGCTCCAATTACAACCTGATCAAGGAAGAAGCGGCAAAAGCAGCTCTTGAAGAAGCCCGAAAACAGGCTCGGAAAGAACCGGAGAACCCCGGCCTGCAAGAGAGAGCTGCCCATGCAGAAGAAGTACAGAACACACTGGTTGAACGAAAATCCAAGCGAAAAAGGCATGGGCAGAATGTCGAAAAAACCATGGTCAGTCCCACTGAGCCTGAAGCCATTCTGCAAAAGGTGAAACGTGGTCGTGGCTATGCTCCGGGTTATACGCCATCGGTACTGGCCAATGAAAAACGGGTAGTTCTCGGCCATGATGTAGACCCAATCAGTGAGATAACGGTCATTCCCGGCATGTTGGATCAGGCCTCGCGTATCTCAGGGGCAAACCTGGAAGAGTTGCTGTTTGATGGCGGTTACTTCAACAGAACTCGAAGACCCACTGAATTTTGCAACTACGAGAGCGGGACTTGCCACCGGCACGAGACTTTTACGGTGTTTCTGTGAACTTGAACCCTGGCAGCCCCGAAAGATAAAAAACCCAAGCTCTCTCGCCAGCAATGACGAAACTATAAAGGCTTCATAGGGACGACATTAAGCAAAAAGCTTTGGCACATGAGGCATGCAGACAGGATTCCAGATGATCGACTTTGCGTGGCCTTTTCCTCAGGCTGCATTATATAGTTCTGCAGTAAAACCCCAGTCTATTCCAATCATAGCTTTAGGCCTCGCGTGCCAATGGACTGCGCTTAATGTCATCCCTATGATAGAGGCTTAATTCCAGTAACCAGCAAGCTATACGCACTAAACCAAAGTGCCATCAACCCTCTATAAAAGACAGTTGACTGACACTGACATTTGCTGACAAATTGATTTGCATCAATAAACCGCTGGTTAAAGCTCGTTCAGCGTATACAGCATGGATGTAGAAGTGGTTAACCAGCCCGTTTCAGGTATTCAGGTAATTCTGGGGCAGCTGGTCAGAACAATAGAAGTGTCGTATATTCCGGTAGCCAGAGTGATGAATGAAAAAATCGGTCCGGACCTTAATATTCTACGAAAAGTCACCGAGCTGACTGCAGAACTGAAAAGCTACAGGAACAGCGCGAGTGAAAGCCGGCGGATAACGAAATCAGTATCGAAGGAAGATTTGTAGAGAAGGCTTTTCGACGACATATATAGGGATGTACTCTTGGCATTATTGTTACCTTCTGGTTGCAGTTGTCACTGCTACGGACTACTTCGCGTGTGAATGGTGGCAAAAAAGAAATAATTAGAATAAGAGGTTTTATCATGCCCAAGGCTAAGAAATTCACCCCCACCCAAGCTACCAAGGCGAACGACATTAGTCGCTGGGATATTGAAACGGATGTTATTGTCGTAGGTTTTGGTGGTGCCGGCAGCTGCGCTGCCATAGAAGCCGCTGATGGTGGCGCAGAGGTACACCTGTTTGAAGCTTCATCCGCAGCCGGTGGTTCAACGGCTCTGTCTGGAGGTGAGGTATACCTCGGAGGCAGTGGTGGTACGAAGATCCAGAAGATGTTCGGTTTTGAAGACAGCTCCGAGGACATGTTCAACTACCTGGTGATGCAGCACTCTCCCCAGGCTGATGAAGAGAAAATTCGTGGCTATGTGGATGGTGCAGCCGCCCACTTCGACTGGCTGGTCAGCAAAGGGGTGCCTTTTAAAGAGACTTTCCTCGACGAGCGGGTTGTTGAACCACTGACCGATGATTGTCTTGTGTACAGCGGTAACGAAAAAACCTGGCCAGAAATCGAGAACTGTAAACCTGCCCCCAGAGCCCATACAGTTCAGCTGGCAGGTATGGGAGCGGGCAGGGTGTTGATGGAACAATTGGAAAAAGCCGCTGCTACCAGTGGCGTCAAAGTTCATATTGACGCCCGGGCCCTGAGCCTGATCGAAGATGACAACAACACCATTGTTGGCCTGATGGTTCGCATCGACGGCAAAGAACTGGCCTGCAGGGCGAAAGGTGGTGTCATACTCTGTGCCGGCGGTTTTGTGATGAACGAGCGGATGCTCAAGCAGTATGCTCCCAGGCTCAACCGCTGCAACACTCCCATTGGCAACCCTGGCGACACCGGCTCAGGTATCCAGATGGGCATCTCTGTAGGTGCAGCTGCAATCAATATGCATGAAGGTTTTGCCAGTATTCCGTTCTACCCGCCATCAAGCCTGACCTACGGCATCATCGTTACCGACAAGGGGCAGCGTTTCATCAATGAAGATGCCTATCATGGCCGCATTGGTACACACCTGCTGGAGCAAAACAGCGAGCGATTCTATTTTATCCTCGATGTAGACGCTTACGGAGATTACGAGCAGCTTAACTTTTTACGAGCGGATGTTGTCGGTACTGGCGACAGTATTGAAGAACTGGAGCAGGAACTGAAACTGACACCAGGCAGCCTGGTAAGCACTCTGAACCTGTACAACGAGTTTGCTGTAAACGGCGAGGACCCACTGTTTCACAAACAACCGGAATGGATTCGTCCGTTAAGGGCGCCTTATGTTGCTCTGGATGTTACTCCGGGTCGTGGTGCCTTTATGCCGTTCTTTACTCTGGGAGGTCTCGACACCAGGCCGACAGGTGAAGTGCGTCGTCTTGATGGAAGTATTATTGATGGCCTGTATGCAGCAGGTCGTACCGCCTGCGGTGTTCCCCGTCGCGGTTCAGGTTACAGTTCGGGAATCAGCATTGGCGACGCCACCTTCTCTGGACGTAAAGCCGGTGTCGCTGCAGCTGAGCGGGCAAAGGCCAGCTGATCTGCATTAGAAAAAAGAAATCCCCCATTGAAATTTCAATGGGGGATTTCCTGAGTTCAATAGTTCACGCAGTTGGCGTAGTAGGTTGTGGTCGCCGGCCAGTCAGAGAAAACACCGATAACCCCTACATCACGTGCCAGAACATCCAGTACGGTCATCATGTCGCCGTCATTATTGATCACGCTGTCCTGGGGGTTGTCAGGGTTGGGATTCAAGCCATTCAGGGTTTGATAGTACCAGCCGCCCCCTGTTTTCAGTGGTCCTGAACGCTCGATGGTCCAGGTGATGATTTCCAGGCCGGCAGCCCTGGCTGACCTGGCGTACAGTGACGGTACTATCTGGCCATTCTCAACCTCTAACAGCATCCACATTGGCGGGGCAATGATTTGAACGCGGCTGTCAGACAGCTGCTTCATATTCGGCTCCCAGGTTTCCGGTGAGCGGTGATTGAAGTCTGGATCGCTGTAACGGCCGTCAAGGTAGACAGCCTGCCGGCCAAAGCGTGGCTGATTGTCAATCCAGTATTGTACATCTTCCAGGTTAAACGACTGAGGCCAGACTTTTCTGGCGGGAATGCCTGCTTCCCGGTATTCGCTGATCAGCTTCCGGGCATAATCCTGCTGGCTGAAACCTTCATAAGGCATGGTGACACTGGGCGCTTTCAGCTCGGGTGTCATTTTTACGCCCAGCTCTTTGAACAGCTGAATGCTTTCCCTATGCGTCATCAGGGTGCCGCGACTGGCATAAAGGTCGGTTCTCCAGCTGGCAGTACCATCCAGGTATTCCGACACAGTTTTTGCGGCAGGGTTAGAGG
>JBPCXN010000303.1:0-45835 GCA_051008495.1 Endozoicomonas sp.
GAGGGAACCGGTGAGGATGGCGATATTCCCATTGACCCCATTACCATGGCGCAAATAGCTCTTTGGGGTGAAGGCATTTTCGACGCCTTCATTACTGGCACCTTTTATGCTGAGGGGGCTCTGGACAAGGCCGCCCAGTTCCTTGCCGTTATCCCCGTTGTCGGTCAGATCTACGGCGCTGTGGTAGCAGGCATTGAGATTGTCGATTCAGTCTCTAAAGGGCTGGTTATCACCTCAATACTACTTCCTCTGCTCACGGCGCTACTCTACGGCCCCTCTTCCCCATTTGCTGCTGGCGCCGTGCTGATCGCTTCGATTATAGCAGCCGCCAATTTTGATTATGTTCAGGAGCAAAGGCATCAGCTGGTGACTGAAATCAATGCCAATACCAAAGGTCTCGATGGCCGTGCTTACGACCTTTCCGGCCTGAGAAAAGTGGCAGTAGAAGAAGGCATTGAAAGAATCGGTCGCAGTAAAGTTCCCACCATTGGCTATATGAGAAGCCAGCTCAAGTTGGGGGTTGAAAGGACAGTAGCCCAGTATTTCGCTTCAGCCGCTGCCATGCGTGATCGCCTTGAGGAGCCAACCCAGCTGGCTCTGGACGTGCTTGATGTGCAGGCTAAGACCACGGTCAAGCTGGCCCTGATGGATGAAAACCTGGATGGCCTGAATGACCTCAAAAACAAAAACAGCGCCTTGATCAAAAAGCTGGTCAGCCATGATTATTCTCCCGAGAAAGTACTGGCAGACGACCAGAACCTGAGGGATGAGCTGGCCTCTGCTTCAGAATCGCTGATTGCTGTTCTCAACCAGATGCCAGGCTCTGACAGCATGACCAATAACAACGGCTTCATGCAGAACCTTCATACGTATTATAAAAATAAACGGCAGGCGTTAAATATCTTCCAGAGAAACCTTCTTGATGAAAAGCTGGCTTCATTGACTGCTGATTATTCTGTAAGCGATGAAGACCTGGATCGGTTGATTGACGAGAATGTGATCGCTTATGTAGAGAATAACTTTATCAACAGCGAAGTGTGTGACAAATCGGCTGATGATTATGAAGACTGTCAGTCAAACCGCCGCAAAGGGTTTGATGAGCAGGCTCATTCGCTTCTCAGCTCGGTCAATGACAAAATCTACAACAACGCCCAGAAACGTTTCTACAGCTATATTCACGCCGACGATAACGGTCGGATCACGAAAGAAAATCAGATCTGCGCTGCAGCGGATCCAGCCGGTGAAACCGCTGCCTACTTCTTCATATCCATCTTATCCGCAGGTATCTCCAACGCTATCCTTAGTGGCAACCACCTGCTTGACCCTAAAATCTGTACTGAGATAGGGACGTTTAAATACAACCTGTCTAAAGACACCATGGCCAGTCATTTCTACTGGATGGGCTTCACATCCAATGATTTTGACTGGAAAGCGCACGCACGGGCCTATGCTAAAAAACTCATTGCTGGTGTGGACACTGGAGTGGTTGACAAGGATTACACAGGTACTGACCTGATTAATCTGTCTGCTGGCACTCCTGGCAATTTGTCCGCTGAAGCGTTCCAGGATCTGAGTTATGGCAGCCAGTACCTGGGTGCCCTTGCCATGACGGCATTCAACGATCATTTCTACCAGAATGATATTGAAAAGATCCAGGCTTCCCAGCTGGAAGTGATGAGCGACCGGACTCAGGGCATGCCTGGTCTCTACTACCAACCATCCGTTCAAAACAACCACAAGGTTTGCCGGTATGGCGGACTGTATGACTTTGCTCTGGGCAAGTGTCTCCTTTATGAAGCTGAGCCTCTTGCACCTGGTGTTTTACTGCCTGGTGTGAGTTATTCAACAAGAGGACCTAACAAGGACCGCCAGTATGCCATCCTGGGCTACAACGCCGAGAATGACTCTTGCTCCTACGGTGGTGAAAAGGCCCTTGGCGAAAATGGCTTCTGTATGGCAGTGGCTTTTGATTTCCACTCAGACGACACCAAAGCCTTTACGACCAATCCCGAAACCATTCCCCTGGTTGCAGGTGTGGATTACCGGGTATACTGGGGCGAAGGTTCCATAGGAAGCAGCATTGTCATATACACCGACCCTACAGAAGGGCACTGCCCGTTTGGCGGGGTTTATGAAGCCGATTCATACATGGGGCAGAAAGTCTGCAAAGTGGCGCAGTTCTCCAGAGGTGCCAGCAATGTGCAGATATTCAACACCCTTGATAAAATGTATGTCCAGTATGATTCCAGTGTTGAAGGACAGTGTTCGCAGGGCGGACGAGTTCAGTCTCGTAATTTAAACAAATGTATCGTTCCTTTCATGGCCTTTGAGTCTATTGGCCATGCCTTCGGCGGCCCTGGCATTGACTATGAGGTTCAGGTAAACGGCGATAACCGGCCAGTGCTGTCCTACGCGCCGGCAAGGATTGATGGCTACGATCTTCTGAATGAAGTGGAAAGGGAACAAATCTGTGATGAGCACTGGGAGTGCACAGACAGGGTGCCCGATAGCCAGAGGCAAACAAATCACTGCAGGGCTGGCGGCGAGTTTGATTCTGCATCCGGTCGCTGTGTTGTTTACACAGGTGAAGACCTCAGCGAGGGTGACTTCCTTTACGCCCATGTAGATTACTCTGTAGTGATCAACCCGTCTTCTGAAGCGGGGGTTTATTACAACCCGGTCAATGACGGCTGTCTCTATGGCGGTGAAATGAATGACAACCGTTGCCGCCTGACCCATTTTGACCTGGCTGTATTCGCCAGCGACAGCACGGTGGCTCAGGATGTCAACGCCGAAAGATGTGCAGCGCTCAAGCCTGTCATTCCTGCCGATGTCTGGAATGATAGTTTTGTTCAGAACAACCTTGTGACGGCAGGCATGTGCCAGGACCTGTTCAACTTCGCCTATCCATCCATTCATTACTTCCAGGAGGACGCCAGAACCGGCCTGTTGGCAGAGTTCGATAGTGACGAGAACCGCAGAACCGAACTGGTGGGTGATTATGTCTCCATCAGCAAGGCCTATGGTTATGTCCAGGGGCGCTCTCAGGCTATCAAGGCGGCTAAGGTCAACTCCGCCAAACCTTCTGATAATGCTCCTGATTTACAAGATTATGAGCAATACAACATTGACCATGCCCAGAGACAGCCTGGCGATATGAGCTATCTCAATTCGTCAGTTCCCTTCTTTAACTACGCCCTTGAAGAGGCGCTTGAGGCTCCTGTCTATCACAATTTCATCGATTACGGTGACTTTGATTCCATTCAGGGCATCTCAACCTTGTCTGATATGGGGATTCAGGCTCTCAGTAACAGTGGCAAGAACCTGACGAAGTTCACCCAATTGCCTGACAACATGCAAAGTACGGTTGACTTCATCAACAATAACCATCTGGCGGAGTATCCAGGAGCTGCCGAGAAGTTCATCTTCAACACGGTGCCTTCTAACGAGGCTCTTCAGGCTGCCGTCCAGGCGCTGCCTGAAGCCGCCAGCGGCGATTCTGGCCAGCACATGGATGCGGTTCTTGATCCTTTCTCTGACTTGAGCGGTACCGGACTGAATGTCGTTAAAGTGGCGCTGTCTGAACACTTTGAGGGTCTGGCGACCGTCCAGGGTGTTCTCAACTTCTACTATGACAACATGCCTGCCGTAGGATCAGGCTCCCAGAAGATTCAGGTGGGTGTGAATCAGGAGGGAACAGCCATTCATGATTGCCAGTTTGACGGCTGGTTCAAGCAGAAGTACGGAGACAATTATTGCGTCCTGCTGGAAAGCCTGCTGCAATATTTTGTCCAAAGCTCTCTGGATCATGTGACAGACCAGAATATCACTGAGTGGGCGGGCTGGTACTGTGACCATCATGATAATAGCTGCAGTAGCCAGGAACTGGCTCAGGACTTCATTCAGTTCAAGAAAACGGGAACCCACGAGGACCAGCAGATCCCAGCTACCGATAATCAGCAGACTGGAGGCCAGGTGCTAAACCCTGTAAAGCACACTTATGTGTGCGAAAACAGCAGCGCCCAGGCGGTCGACTTCCAGGCTGTTTATCAGATGGACTTCTGTTCAATGCTGACCAAAGTGATGACATTCGCTGGTGAAACCAACCCGGCCTATCTGGAAAGCCAGTTGATGGATAGCTGGGGCGGCCAGTACTGCATGCAGGAGTACTATGGCGATGTGCCCTGCGATGGCGCCCAGCTCGGGAAAGACTTCTACAATGAATGGTTCAGGAGGAAAGTAGCCGGCGAGTTTTTCTAATCGCAGAAACCACGGTATGACAAGACCCCTATAGAGGGGTCTTGTTGTTTTCAGGCAGTGGTATTGAAAAGGAAGTTGTATCATGTATCAAAAGGTCTTGAGCTTTGTTCTGGCGCTATTGATACTGGCTGTAACCAGACTGTCAATGGCCGACCTGACTGATGACAATCGCTGGCACCCACCTGAAGCCAGTGAAGAAGCTAAGAACAACAAAATCGCTTTGCTGGACTCCATCAACAACAGCCTTTCTGAAACTCGCAGGGCACTCGACCTGAATTACTCCACTTCTTCCCAGGGGGGTTTTGTTCTTGGAAAAAGCGACTTTGGCGTTCTTGATAGAATTCCGCCAATTGACAGTGCATTGGTTTGGAATGGAAAAAGTTATTCTGGGTCGGTTTCACTTGATTTTGAAGTGATAGATGTGAACCAGAAGGCACTGGATGAGGGCAGTGTGGATGATATTCTGGCAACCCTTAGGCGGTGGGGTGATAAGTATGAATTCTATAAAGAGCAGGGTGAAAAAGGGAAAGAAATGGATGAGTCTCTTGCCAGGCAGGGGCAACAGCTATCTAAATCCATGCGTCGAAGCATTGAGGAAGTGGACATCAAAAAGATTTTTGTCGCCAGTATTCTAGAAAACGGAAAGAAAAAAGTTCTGGGTTTAACCACTGTCAAAACGGATACAACGCTGGCAATTGATGAAGAAGATCCGGATTTTGTAGTTATTACTAGAGAATCAGGTAAAGCATACATTGATACAACGATCGCCTACCCGGAAAGCCAGGTATATCGTGACAAAAGGCCGAAAGGTCAGATCGGCTCGGTTGGCAGGGCGGTGAGGGATTTTGCTATCCGGAAGCTGCGTGAATCAGGTCGATTTTCTGCGATTTATGATTTCTCAGCAAACAATAAAACCAGCACGGCTTTGAAAAAATATGGCTTCAAACCGCTCTCTGCTAACCAAGAGAATTCAGAGGCTTCTTGCATTTAAGACGTTTTCTTTTCCTGATATAAAGGTAAACTCCCGGTTTTGGAGCAATACTGTTTTCAGGAGCATAGACCAGGATGAAAACCATTGTGATCACTGGCGCCAGCCGAGGACTGGGCCTGGAGTTCTGTAAACAATATCTTGAAGAGGGCTGTAAGGTATATGCCTGCTGTCGTTCTCCGGAATCATCTCCAGAACTGCTGGCATTAAGGCAGACGGCTGGGAACCAGCTGGAAACCGTCCCTCTGGATGTGACCAACCCTGTGCAACTCTCCAATCTCAAACACACGCTGAATGGGCAGGTTATTGACCTGCTGATCAATAATGCCGGTATCTATGGACGACGACTGCCCTTTGGTGGAGTCGAGGAGCAGGAGTGGCAGATGGTTCTCCAGGTGAATACTGTGGCGCCTTTAATGGTGGTACAGGAGCTGGTGAACCTGATCGCGGATGACGGAAAAATTGTGCTGATGTCCAGTAAAATGGGCAGCATGGGCGATAACACCAGCGGTGGCAGTTATATCTACCGTTCTTCCAAAGCGGCCCTGAACGCAGTCGGCAAAAGCCTTGCCCTGGATCTGGCAGAAAAAGGGATCTCTGTTGCGGTTTGCCATCCTGGCTGGGTTCAGACAGATATGGGTGGCCCCAGCGCTCTGATTAATGCAGAGACTTCCATAGAGGGTCTTAGAAAAGTGGTGGAAAACCTCAGCCCGGAAAACTCCGGACAGTTTTTCAACTATGACGGCTCCCTGATACCCTGGTGAGGGATATTTCAGAGACTACAAACAGCCATGAGCGGCTCTTTATGGAAAGAGTGCAGCTCACCCTGAAACATAAAAATGGCTACAGAACCCGATAGAGCTGCATTTTCATAGTTAAAGAGGTGCTGGACAGGGCTATAATCTGTCCAGCACCTCCAGGCTGAGTCGTTATGTCCAGATCAATTCTCTCTCCGGAAGGCATTTTTCCAACCCCTCTCTCTTTTCACCAGCTATCAGGAAACGCTTGCGCTTTTACCTCCGCAGGGCTGCCCAACACCGGGGTGGTCATTGGAGTGAAAAGTGTATTGGTCTTTTCTCCCCAGGCTTCGCCCGAAGCGGTGGCAGAGATTGAGAAGCAGATAAAGAGGTTGACCCATGTGCCGGTTCGCTACCTGGTCCTCAGTGACCTGCACTCAATTACCAGGCCTGAAGAGTCGGCTTTCCCTGGCGCAGTGGTGATTGCCAGTCATGCTACTGATGAGGCTATTTCGGAGCGAGAAGCTGAGGAGTGGCGGATATCTGTCCAGAGGTTTCCGGTACTGCAAGGAATGGATGGAAGCAGGGGTAAACGTGTCATCCCCGAGGTTATTGTCGACGAGTGTCTTATGCTGGAACTCGGAAATCAGCGGGTGCTGGTCTTTCATCCGGGGGCAGGGCATACCGGTGGTGATACCGTTCTATGGGTTCCGGATCAGAAAATCCTGTTTTCGGGTGGCCTTGTTGTCTCTGAAATAACACCTTTCTGCGGCGACGCCTATCTCCATCAGTGGACACTGACCCTGAAGGTTCTGGCAGAGTTTGAGCCCTTGATTCTACTGCCAGGTAGCGGCCAGCCTGTCCAGGGCAGAGAAGCCTCCCTGGAGGCAATTGAGTATACCAGGGGCTATGTTTCCAGGCTTTACTGCTATGTTTCCGAGTCCATACAGAAAGGGGGTGGGCTCACAGAAGCCTATCATCTTGTCCGTGACCGAATGAACGCGGAATACGGCACCGGCTTTGGCTATGAGCGATTTCTGCCATTTAACGTCAGCAGAGCCATTGACGAAGCATCGGGTGTGGAGCAACCCCAGCCATGGACTGTAGAGAAGGAGCAGGCTTTGTGGCAAAGCCTGGGGTATCTGTAGCTTGACCTTAATAGGTTCTGGTGCTCCAGTCGCCTTTGTCCAGGACAGGACCCATTTGCCAGCCACTGGGAGCCCCTGCCATATCCTCAAGGGAAACGATCAGTTTTGCCTTAGCCAGCTTTTCTTTCCAGCCCTCAGGTATGGCAATGCCCCGGATGCCGGATTTGGGCAGAAATCCCAGAGATATGGGTTCTAACCCTTCAACCGCCAACCAGAGTTCACAGACTTTTCCCTCCGGGAAGGCGTCCGGCTGAACCGTTTCCATATAAAGTTTGTTGTTGTTCAAAGATGCATTAACGATCCACCCCGGGTTTTGCTGCTGGTTGTCAACTATATAGACATAGTCCATTGCCTGAGTGTCAGGCTGTTGCACATTAACGAGGACAAGCATAAACAGGGCTGCAATAGATGCAAAGGCTGTTCCCTGCCACAAGCGCAGGCTGCTCCAGATAGATTCTGGTGGTCTTACGGCTTTCTCTATGTTCTTCCAGATACGCCTGGGAGGCACAATCGGGGGAAGTGAATCGTTCAGGCTGTCGAGATGGCTCCTCCAGTCTTCAACCTCTTTTTGAGTCTCGTGGCTGACGGCCAGAAGTGCTTCAAACTCGACATTTTCCTGGGGAGATAAGAGTCCCAGCACGTAGTTGGCTGCGGCCTGGTTGCGATCGTCCGGGTTGCTGAGTTTCATCCGCTCATACACTCCTTTAATTTGATTAATCCCCTTCTTATCCAGGTCTTTACGGTTCCCAGAGGTACATCAAGGTGGTCTGCGAGCCCCTGGTGAGTGAAGCCATCAAAATAACTCATCTCTAGACACAGCCTCTGACGATCGTCAAGGCCTTTCAGGCAGTGATGTATTGCCTTGCTGGTCTGGCTGGCTTCTACCAGAGACTCCTGGCTGTGGCCCTTGTCTTCCTGCAGATCCAGAGCATCATCATCCCAGCCGGGCTCACGCTGCTGCTTCCGCAGCTGGTCCAGCGCCTGGTTGCGGGCAATAGTGTTCATCCAGGTCATTGGGGCTGATTTGCCAGCTGAATAGCTGCCTGCAGCCTGCCAGACTTTGATATAAACCTGCTGCAGGCAGTCTTCGGCCATGTGCCTGTCTTTTAAGATACGAAGAATGACGGCAAATAGTTTCGCCGACGTTCGCTGATATAGCTGGCGAAGGGCTTTATGTTCACCTCGTGCACACCCTTCAAGGGCTACGACAAGGTCTCTGGATGAAACTTCATTCATGGTAATAGAGTTATTTTTCTGGCTTAAGGGCGTACTCTACCTGATCTGGCATGAACCTCCAAAACGGATAGTTACCGCCGATAATCAAGAAACCACTCATTTCGACAGGCCAGAGGAAGGGCGAAATATGACGCAGCAGATTCTTCATGATTTTGTCCTGCTGTTTACCGTCATTGACCCCATTGGTACTCTCCTGCTTTTCCTGTCGATAACCGGTGGCTATTCGGGGCGGGAAAGAAACCGGGTTGCCCTGAGGGCAACGCTGTACAGTGGCGCCATTCTTCTGATATTTGTTGTGGTAGGGCAGCTGTTAATGAGCGCGATGGGGATTCGGCTGGGCTCTTTCCAGATCGCAGGTGGGATAATTCTGTTCCTGTTTGGTCTGAAAATGATTTTTGGGGAGGATGTCTCGCACTCTCATGACCGGGCCGAGCCAGGCCATGACATTGCCGTCTTTCCACTGGCAATCCCTTCCATGGCGAGTCCGGGCGCACTGACAGCGGTTGTTGTTCTGACTGATAATCGTCGATACGGCTTTGAAGACCAGGTCATCACCAGTGTGGTATTGCTGGCAGTGTTACTACTGACCTATTTATTGCTATTGATGGCCAATACCATTCATAAATGGCTGGGTGACAGCGGCTCTGCGATTCTGATCCGGATTATGGGCATGATCCTTGGGGCAGTGGCTGTTGAAATTGTGTTGCAGGGCTTTTCAGGTTTGAACGCTTCTCCTGCTACTCATCTTTGAGAAAAATCGGTCACTGATTTCTGATGGCTTCCACCACATTGGTGAAACTGCACTTGAGGCTTTCAAGTAAGGACGCGAACTGGTCGGTCTGGGCACTTCTACCAGCATTTTCCAGTTGCTGGCTCAGGTCAGTGAGTTGTTCTGCCCCAACCACTGCTGCAGCACCTTTGATCCTGTGCGCCAGGCTGGTGACCTCACTGCTTCGATTGCTGGAAACGGCCTTTACCAGGTTCTCTATATCCTGTTCTGTAATACTAATGAATTCCTTGAGGAGTGATTGAATCAGCTCCTGATCGTTATCAGTGACGCTCTCCAGATTTTCCAGGTTCAGCATGGTAGTGATTCCGATGGCCAATAACTCCGGTTTCGTCATTTTCTGCTAAAACTTCAGGAAATTATCCATAACGGCGTGCAGGGCTCTCTCGAAAAACTGGTTTTCTTCAAGGATGGTGACTTTGCCTTCACTGATTTCCCGCTCCAGCTCATAACCGCTCCATTCCACCACCTTCATGCCGGAGCAGTTGACGAAAATGTAGCGATCACTTTCCCTGATGATGGTGGAAAGCTTGCAGCGAAGGCGTCTTCCCCCATTTCCAACAAACTCTACCCACATACCTGCGTGGAGTTTGCAGGTATGAACCCTTTCACTGATTGGCAGCTGGTGGTATATACATGCTGGATTCACTTCCTGTGTGCACTCAGGGTGTTGCTCATCATTGTTTATTGAATGGGTTTCTGAACTGACTTGATGTTCGTCTGGAGAGGGTTCTGGCGGCTTTTCTGGCTGTACCTCGACCCTGTTTTCAGGGTTGGCTGCCCGGCTTTCTTCTGACTCAATGACGATTTCTTCTTCGTCCAGATCCTCCTTACCTGTTGGGTCGGCAATCAGCTTGTTTAGCAGGAACATCCAGTTGGCTATCTGGAACTGATCGTGATGAGCTGTATGCAACTGGTTCTGGATATTCTGTTTGAGCTGTTGCCAGTCTTCGAATGAGACGGACTGGTGGTTATCCTCATGGAAATTCCAGAGAAGCATGTCGAGTGTGTTCAGGGCATGGAACCAGTTGTCCAGGTCATAACTGCGTTTTGCTGAAATATGCTTCAGTACACTGAGCCAGCCATGATGGATCAACTCTTCAAGAGACGATGGAACGGTATAGTCGGCGATGCATTCATGAAGCAGATTTTCCAGGTGCTTCTCGTCCTGCTCCTGGCTGGCTCTTTCCAGCTCATGAATTTCAAGAAGCTGTTCTGACTCTTGGGCTTTCTCATTGATCAGGAGTATCTCCTGGGTAAAGGACTGCAGGCACTCTTCGAAGATGTCAGGATTGTTGGAAAAGCCTTTTAATATTTGCTTGACCGTCTTTTCAATCATCAGCATGACCGGTTCATCCTCTTCAAGAGGGTTTATAAGATGCATGCCGGCTGAAATCATGCTGTTAAGCAGTTCTCTGGCAGGGTGATGCCTGTTGACCAGAAACTCTTTATCCAGCAGAGCCTGTTTCAGAACCGGGATTTGCAGGTGCCCGATAAGGTTTTTGATGGTGTGGGGCAGTTGGTGATCTTCCAGGATAAACTCGAAGAGCATGCCGATGACATTGATCAGGTCCAGGTGCCTGGGGGACATGTTCTGTTTCATTCCCCGGTTATCCAGCGCCGCCTGGATGGACTCTGACATGGTGAAAATGCTGGTTTGCTGCTGGATCAGCTCCTCCTGGATTGAGGTTAAAGCACCTGCCAGATCAGCGGCGGCCACTCGGATTTCAATCCTGTCAGATACCTGGTCGCCAGAGCCTGGAGTCGTCATCATGCTTTCCATATGACTGGCAATTTTAAGGGCAATGCTCTCCATGAATTCATCTTGTTCAGCTCCAGTCTCCTCGCCTGAAGCAAAAGGGGAAAATGTTGAGGTTTTCCTGTTATCAGGCTCAAGGGCAGGCGGGGGAGCGCTGTTAATCGCGATTGTCGGGTTAGTTAATTCCAGTCCAAGGGATTCCAGGAAACTGTCAGCTTCTTGCCAGAGTTCTGCGACTGAAGGCTTGATGGCAAGGGCAAACTGAATCAACAGGTCTCTGCTTATGCCTATCTCTTTATCTTCGAAAGGCAGGGCTTTGGCAAAGCTCTCACAAAGCCGTAATGGGCCTATGGGGTTCAGCTCTGGGATGACGGTCATCAGTGTTGCCAGGCGACCTTCTATATTGACCAGGTACTGAAAGCTCTCGTCCATGCGGAGCTGTTTTGCTGCTGCCTGCCATGCCAGGCAGTGTTCCAGTTCGGTGTTTTCCAGCAGACTGAGTTCAGCCTCCCTGGTTTCCAGGTCATCTTCAGTTTCCGGTGTTTCCCAGAGATCAAAGTTGGTCATGAGGTAGGCGGAATAATGTTCGGATATTTCCCTCCTGGCTTTTTGTAACTGCGACTTGACCTCCATCAGGCGCATTATCCGTGAGTTGTTTTCGGCGCAGTCAGATTTCTCGACAAGGTACTCGACCAGCCTGGAGAGTGTTTCGTCAACAATGGGAAAGATGTGGGACTGGATTAACTGAATAAAAAAGCCGTTGATCTCACCAAGCGGTGAGTCAGGGTGTTTGGGATTAAGTTCAACAACATTGCTATCCCTGGTTGCCATAGGTCTTACTGCTCCCTGTATGACGTTTGAAGGAATGGCCGGAGATATTTCAGTCCTTCAGATAATTATGATTTAAGATTTTAGTCTTATTTATAAACAAATGAAATAAAAGCACTCATCTTAATTGGTTTTCTAAGGTTGATGATTTTTTTGCAAGACTTTAGGCGTAGCAGGTAGGTGCTTTTCAGGAAAAGGGTTATTCTGAAAAGAATAGGGTGGTGAATATCGTCAGGTGTATTTTTGAAAAGGATTTCTGGATGATGTTTTATAAAATAACCCTGATGCAGGGAGTGTTTAAGAGATACCTGGGTATTTTATTAATAGCTCCTATGTTAATGGGGCCAACTGATTTTGTAACAGAGCCTGACAATTCTGCTTCAGAGCTTGTAAGCAGCGTTTCTGCCAGCCAGTCAACTGTTGCCGAATCTTTAGGTTTTCCTGGCGATAGTTCTTTGCCTATAAAATATTCACTATCAGTAGAGAGCGTGAGTGAATGGGATCGGTATATAGAGAAATTCGATACCATGTCAAAAGAGACGCAGCCATTAAGCTGGAATTATGAAGATCAACGGTATGAGGAAGTCACACCAGAAGAACTTTCAAAGTTGAGTTACGACGTTGTTGATTTATCCGAAGCTAGCCAGAGAGATATAAAAAAATATGTTCGTACTTTAAAAGATTGGTCTTCAGATTTTGATTCATATCAACTTACGGGAGATATGCCTGAAGCTGCAGCAGACAAAGCAAGCCATATAGCTTCAGTGTTTGCCTCTAAGCTAGCAAAAGGAAAGCTAAGCAAGTTGTATCTGCTAAACACGACTTCTGGTACTGGTAGAAAACTACCGTTGTCAATAATTGGAACGCAAGACAGTGATCTTGAGCTGGCTTATAGTGTGTCCTAACCAGACAGCCAGACAAACAAAGACCTGAGGTTAGAAGGCACTATAGGTCGTGTCGGAGAGTCTAATCGCTTAAGAGCATTGAAAGGGCTGGCTGAAACTGCCAAGGCTCAGGGTGCTACCGGAGATAACGCAATTACTACTAATGTAGTCAATGAACGTGCCCAGATTTTCAAAAAGTATGGTTTTACTGAGGATTGTGATTAATAAGCGCTGCTCATCAATAAACGGAACTCACAGCTTTTAGACACCTGAAAATTAATGAAGTGATAATGAAAAGTCGTTTTACATGTTGGTAGCAAGGAACGTTCAAATGAAGAAAGCTTTCAAAAGATATCTTCTTACCCTATTGGTTGCTCCCATATTAATGGGGCCAACCAACTCTGTAACACCCCCTGAAAATCCTGGTTCAGAGCTTGTAAGTACAGTTGCTGAAAGCCAGTCTGCGGCTGCTGCAGCATTAGGGTCTTCTACCGGTGTTAGGATTAAATATTCGTTGTCTGTAGAGAATGTTGATCAATGGGGCAGATACTTAAAACAAATTGACAGTCTAGCAAAAGAGGTTCAGCCGTTAAGTTGGAATTATAATTCTCAAAGCTATGAGGCAGTTTCACCAGAACAGTTTTTAAAGTTGAGTTATGAAGAGGTTGATTTGTCTGAGGCTAGCCTGAAAGATATCGGAAAATACGCCCGTATTCTAAATGGCTGGGCTTCAGATTTTCTTTGGTATCAAGCTTCGGATATGATGCCTGAATCAGGAGAGGATGGCCCGGATTATATTGCTACATCGTTTGCCAAGGAAATAAAGGCTAGAAATCTAGACAAGCTGTATATATTAAATAGTACAAACGACGATGGGAAAAAGCGGCCTTTGTCGATAATAGGAACAAAGGATCTTGAGCTGTCTTACGGCGTGTCCTATCCACCAAGCCAGATGAATAGAGATTTAAGGACGGATGGGGATTTAGGTCGTGTCGGAGAGTCAAACCGCATCAGAGCATTGAAAGGGTTGATTGAAACTGCCAAGGCTCAGGGGGCTACCGGAGATAATGCAATTACTACATTTGTAGTCAATAAGCGTGCCCAGAATTTCGAAAAGTATGGGTTTACTGTGGCTGAGGTCTGCTACTAGAATGGCTACCCATTCCTCAGCTCCTTGGCAATCTCCTTGGCTTTCTCCATGGTCTTGTTAAAGCCCGTCTTGAAAATATTTTCTCTCATCTGCTGCTGCAACTCTTCCGGAGACATTAACTGATCGCCATCTTTAGCTGCTGTATTGCCAGCTTCGGCTGTTTCATCCTCTTTTTTCATCAAATCCGAGAAACGCTCTGATTCGGTATTTTCTACCTGGTCCGGAGGGGTTACCGGGCCAACCTGTCCACGATTTTGTGGTGAAACCGGTTCGGCATTGTTATTGGTTATCATTGCGACTCTCCCTGGTGCCTGGTTCGTTAGTCTTGGCTGCTTCTGACCCGGAAGGAGGCAGAGGACAGCTCTTATCAGTCTAGCCGATAGCGGCGGGGTTTCCTGCTCTCGCTCACAACCACAACGGTTCTACTACCTTAAAAATCGTCTGTAGCTGTTTAAAGCCGACAAGAGCTTCGCCGACAACTGTTTCATGGAACTCGGAGACAGTTATGAGCGGTGAACATTTCACTTTGACCATTAGCCAGAGCACCACCGACCCGGGTGATTTCGCCATCCATATGAAGGAAGATGGACAGCAGGAGCAGCTGCTGGTCCACCTTCGTTTCATGCACCTGCCCATGCTGGATGAGAAATACCTCGATGATATTGTCGGGGTCATGGCCAGGAAACTGGCCAAGAGGATCATCGAATGGCGGGTAGCCCCTGACGACAACCCCGAAGCCATGAAGGCCTGTCAGGATGAAGCCAAGGCTGTTGTTGATGAGGCATTGACCCGTATGCGTAAAGACTGATCTTTCACAGTCAAACCCACACATTACTGTCTGTTTCAGCCATCATTACGGCGTCATGTCCCTATAGGCTGTTCCGTGCTCTGACGTTATGTTTGCCAGATTTTTCTGGTGCCCGCCCCATGGATATGACTCGCTTTGTTAATACCTTTGGACGCTACCTGCGTGCGAAGTATGGAGAAAAGGTTCACAAGCTCTCGGTCAACGCCTCTTTTACCTGTCCAAATCGTGACGGCAGCAAGGGCATTGGCGGGTGTACTTTCTGTAACAACGCCTCTTTCAGCCCAAAAACCACCCATGCGGGCGATATTACTGAGCAGATTCGATCAGCTAAAGAACGGGTTTCTGAAAGGACCGGTGCCCGTAAGTTCCTGGCTTATTTCCAGTCTTACAGTAACACCTATGGCTCCCCGGAGAACCTGCGCCGCTATTATGACGAGGCACTGTCGGACCCTGATGTCATAGGTCTTGCTGTTGGCACCCGGCCGGACTGCGTGCCTGATCCAGTGCTGGAATTGCTCGCTGGATACCAGGAGAAGGGCTATGAGGTCTGGCTTGAGCTAGGCTTGCAATCGAGTTTTGACCAGTCACTTGAGCTGATCAACCGTGGGCACGGTTTTGTTGAGTATGTTGACGCGGTGAAACGAGCCAAGGGTTTTGGTCTGAAACTGTGCACACACCTGATTATGGGGCTGCCAGGTGAAAAGCCGGAAGACACTCTGATCAGTTTTGACCGTGTGGTGGAACTGGGAGTCGACGCCATCAAGGTTCATCCCTTGCATATCGTCAAGGGAACCCAGCTGGCCCGGCAGTGGAGAAAAGGTCAGGTAAAAGAGTTAACAATGGAAGAATATACGGACACTCTGGCCGAGATTATCCGACAAGCTCCGGAGCATTTGCTCTTTCATCGTCTGACTGGCTCTGGTGAACGACAATATCTGCTGTCACCCGATTGGTGCATGCACAAGTGGGATGTATTGGGGATGTTGTATAAAAAGCTAGACACGAACTCATGCAGTAGCTGACATCATCAAGGCTGTCTGTCATTCGCCGATGAAATATCTGTTGATCCTTTCTTCAAGGCAATGGATATGCGTTTTGATCTCGGTGATGGTTACAGCCTCAGAAGCTTTCTTTATGGTGATGCCACCTCTCTTGCCCGCCATGGTAATAACCACAAGATTGCCAGGAACCTGAGGGACAGCTTCCCCCACCCTTACACTGTTGAGCATGCCCGTGCCTGGATTCAGCACATCAAGGAGCATGAACCTGACACTCGATTTGTTATTGCCAATGCTAGAAATGAAGCTATCGGGGAAATTGGCTTTGTCATACAGCTTGATGTGCACCGGTATACAGCCGAAATTGGTTACTGGCTCTCAGAGGACCACTGGGGCAGCGGAGTGATGAGCAAAGCCCTGGCCGAGGTGTCCCAGTATGCTTTCAGAGAGAAAGGGCTGGTGCGACTGTTTGCCGATGTGCAGGAGAAAAACGAAGGCTCCAGCCGGGTGCTGGAAAAGTGTGGCTACCAGCTCGAAGGTGTTTTCCGCAAACACATCTACAAGGAAGATCAGCATAGCGATCAGTATGTCTATGCGCTGGTCCGCAAGGACGTCTAACGTACCTTTCCCGACAAGAACAGCAATCACTCTGTCATGTCAGTTAGCCCGGATATTTCATAAACTGCCCCGGCTATCGCGCACGACCACAAGGATGTGGGAGGTAGGGTGACGCAGGATGCCAAAGCCGAGAACCTTGTCGTCTCAGGGAATTTGGTGAGGGAGCGCCGTACCGGGGAGTACGGTCGACCGAGCCAAACTTTCCTGGGGCGGGAAGGGGCCAGCGAGAGTCGGGAGCCTATTTATGAAATATCCGGGTTAGAGCATCAGAGTGAAATTTTACCGAGAGGCTGTACGGTAATTTCCTCTGTTAACTCCTGATGTGAGAGCACCGCCAGGTCATAAACTTCCAGTTCAATAAGCTTTCGTACATAGCGACGTATATCCATGGATGTGATCAGTACCGGCTTGTGTTCCAGGTGTCCGATCCTGCCCACATTGTTTTTTACCGTTTCTACAAAACGGGCAGACTGGGACGGATCAAGAGCCAGGTAGCTGCCTGCTGACGTTTGCCTGATACCGCCACGAATAATGTCTTCAACATCCTGGTCCAGCAGGTAGACGGGCAGCATATTTTTGCCATTGGAATATTTGTAACTGACATAGCGTTTGAGCGAGGAGCGAACGTACTCCGTTAACTGTACAACTTCTTTTTCCTTGTGACCCCAAACGATCAGCGACTGGAGAATTGAACGGAGATTGCGGATGGAAATATCTTCGGAAACCAGTCTCTGGAAGATTTCAGTAATTTTATTCACCGGCAATAAACGCTGAACTTCCTTGATCAGTTCACCGAAGCTGCTTTCCATCTTTTCCAGCAGGTAACGGGTTTCCTGAATGCCGACAAACTCTTCAGCATACTTTTTAAGAACATGAGCAAGGTGGAATGTGAGAATCTTTGGCGCATCCATGCTGTTGACGTTGTTCTTATCGAGTTTTTCGCGCAGATTCTCCTCGACCCACACAGTATCCAGCCCGGGTAAAAACTCTTCGTCGGTCTCAAAAGGTACTTTCAGCATTTCCAGGTGATCGATCGTTTCCCTGGCAAAGACAAATCCGGGTCTGAAATACCCCGAGGCCACAGGGACTTCCTGTAGGAGAATCGAGTATGTGTTGTCAGACATTGAGTCGTTGAAGCGCAAGTGAATACCTGGAAAGGGGACGCCCAGGTCCATATAAAGTGCCTTACGGATTTTCAGCAGCTCTTCGTTGAGAGACTGGGTATCGAGGCTTTCCTGGATGGAGGTGGGTACATCAATGATCAATGGCAGGGTCTGGGTAAACTCTTCCTGCTGATCCAGCCTGGTTTTGGCTTCCCCTGGTGTTTCTGTAGCGGCGGCCATGGCAGGAATGCCGCCTTCTGTTTCTGCACTGAGTTCCCTGGCCTTTTTCTTTAAAAGGTAATAGCCACCACCGCCAATGAATCCGGCCAGAAACAGGAAGATCATTGTCGGGAAGCCGGGGATCAGGGCAAAGCTCAGGAGAAGTATGCCACCTACCATCAAGGCTTTGGGTTTATCCAGCAGTTGGTCACCGATCTCGTTACCCAGATCCTTGGAGTCTTCGTTGGAAACCCGGGTGACAATGATGCCAGAGGTAATTGAAATAAGCAGGGCGGGTATTTGTGAGATAAGGCCATCACCGACAGTCAGGATGGCATAAAGTTGCAGAGCCTCTCCTGCTGAAAGCCCCAGCATGGTCGAGCCTATAGCCACACCGGCGGTGATGTTGACAAAGATGATGATCAGGCCGGCGATGGCGTCACCCTTCACGAACTTCATGGCGCCGTCCATGGAGCCGTACATCTGCGACTCCTTTTGGACCAGCTCACGCCGCTTCTGGGCTTCTTCCATTTCAATGGAGCCTGCCCGTAAATCGGCGTCGATACTCATCTGCTTGCCGGGCATGCCATCCAGAGAGAAGCGCGCACTGACTTCAGCGACACGCTCTGAACCCTTGGTGATGACCAGGAACTGCACAATTGTGATGATCAGGAAGATAACGATACCGACAATCAGGTTACCACCCACCACAAAGTTACCGAAGGTATAGACAATATCTCCCGCATCGGCCTGTAGCAGAATGAGCCTCGTGGTGGTGATCGAGAGGGAGAGCCTGAACAGTGTCGTTACCAGAAGTACCGCCGGGAAAGAGGAGAATTCCAGAGGGGACCTCAGGTAAATAGAAGTCATCATCAGGATAAAAGAAATGCCCATGTTCAATGCAATGAGAAAGTCCACTATAAAAGTGGGCATGGGCAGGATGATCAGGCCAACGATGGCGACCAGAAGAACCGCCAGCATCAGGTCATTACGCTGGCCTACCTTATTCAGCACGCTGAGGACAGGTTTCATGGTTCAACCAGCCTGATAGTGAACAGCCTTGAGCGAAGAAATGTACTCTGCAGGAGGGGATGAAAAATCAGCGTACAGAGGCCTGTTTTTTCTTCCTGAGCAGGGCACGGCCCTTGATCCATTTGATGGCCCGGGTATCGCTTCCGGGTTTGGCGTACTGCAGGAAAATATCGGCGGCCTTGATGGAATCTTCAGGTTGTCCGGTCTGCAGGTAAGCGTAACTGAGCATCCGATAAACATCGGGATTTTCCGGTTCCAGTCGGCGTAGTGCTTCGAGGAGAGCGATAGCCTTGCGAAACTGCAGGTACTCCATGTAATAAGAGGCTTGGGATAGCAGCCACTTTTTCAATTCTTTATTCATTCGTGCTTTTCCCCGGAAATATGCTGATTATCCTGCAACCAGGACATTCCTGGTCATCATCAGGTATTCCTGGAGTTCCTTGGATTCCTGCAGAACAGACAGCGCTTTTTTTATTTCTGGGCCGTCGTTGATATGCTGGTTGAGAACCTTGAGGGCCATGTCGGTCATCATATGGTGCTCGTCAGGTGACAATGCCGGGTCCTTTTCGTTGATGCTGAGGGCGAAGCGTTTTTCCCGGCTCTGAAAATTTTTGCCCATCTCCAGAGCCTGCCAGAAGTGCGCAGTGATGTTATCGCCGGAAGGTTTAAAACTGGATTTGTCTCTGGGAAAATCCTTATCAATGACGTCCGATGATAACCTTGAAATACCCGAGAGGCCGCTGTGAAATGAAACATCCATAGTCGTATTCGATTCCAGTGAATGAGTCCCTAATTCATCGGCTGAACCCGGGTTGCCTGCAACCAGACACTGGGAAATCAATAGTATTCAGAGATTTTCTTGGATACACTGGGTTAAAGTTGGTCTAGTCTATTATTTTTTGCTATATAAAAATTATTATTCATAAGTTATTTGTTGAATAAGTTGGCTGTAGCTGGATGAGAAGCAAGGAGGCGCTCGTCTGATGGGCTTACTTAAACCCGTGGTGTTATTTCTAAGTACCGTTGTTTTGTCACTCAGGTTATTTACGCCGCAGACTGTGTCCCTGGTTTTGCCATTACCCGTTTCATTCTTCGCGGGTAGTCTGTTTGCCAATCCTGCGTTTAACCCGGGACAGAGAAATGTACGCAGGCATATCGTCCGGCCTGGAGAATCCCTTTCAGCCATTGCCCAGAATTACGGGTTCGATGTTTATGAACTGGTGCAGTTCAATCAGCTATACAACCCCAATAGTCTGATGGCTGGCCAGGCCATTTATCTGCCCGGCGATGATTTGTCAGCAGGGGGCGTGCCTCAGTCCCGGCAACCATTAAATGCCACGAGCTTTCCTCCGTCGGATGCGGCACCCAGCCAGGAAGATTATTACCAGATGCAGCAACTGCTGGGCGGGCAGCCCTCTGCTGAAAGTCCACTGCCAGAAGTGGAGAGCGTTGACTACAACTATTCCCACAAGGTCCCTAAAGAGGCTACGGATAAGAAAAAAGAAAATACTGATCCTGTGCCTGGTGACCAAGCTCAAGATGATTCGAAAACAAATAAAACAGCAGATGCTGATGAGAATGTTTCTGCAGAGATCGCAGAGGCGGACCCGGAAGAAAACATTGATGACAGTTCCTCCCCGGCCCTCAGCGCTTTTGGTGAACGGCCCTATGCTTATTACGGCAGTGGTGAATCGCTGGTTGATGTTTTACAGAACTTCGCTGCCAGTTATTACGTGCCTACTATCTTCGCCGAGGATGTTCTTGGAGAAGTGAATGGCAAAATTGGACCACTGACGCCCGTTGAATTTCTCGATCACATGGCCAACGTGTATGGCTTTATCTGGTACTTCGATGGCCATTCTCTTTATGTCTACAATGGCAACGCCTCCCAGCAGCAAATCATCAGCCTTGGCTTCATGACCACCGACAACTTCAAGAAAACCCTGAAAAAGGTTGGTATCTGGGATGGCCGCTTTTTCTGGAAGGCCCAGCCTAAAGAAGGGCTCATTTATATTTCCGGACCGCCCCGGTATGTTGAGATGGTGACCCAGACCGCTATGCTGCTGGATGATAAAGAGGGTGAAAGGCAGAAAAGCCAGTTGTCTGTTCGCATGTTTCGTCTGAAGTATGCCTGGGCCACTGACAAGAGCTTTAGCTTCAGAGGACAGGAACTGGTTGTCCCTGGAGTTTCTTCGCTTCTGCGCAGCATCGTCAGCGGCGGTGGTGTAGCCAGTGTCATCAGGAAAGATATTCCAAGCCCAACCCTGCAGCCTGCCAGAAGCGTGACACGATCCGGAGAAAAGCCGAAGGCGGACAAGCCTGCCAACCCGCTCAACAATGGTGCTGATGCTGAGTCAGTTTATATCAGTGCAGATCCCCGGCTGAATGCCATTATTGTCCATGACCTTGAGTCGAAAATGCCCATGTACGAGGAGTTGATCAAATCCCTCGACAAGCCTTCCTCCCAAGTGGAAGTGAGTGTCTCGATAATCGATGTCAACTCAGAAGATATTTCCAGGCTGGGTGTGGACTGGAATAACACCCGCACCAACACAAACAACAATTCGACGGTTTCAGAAATCAAGTTTGATCCCGCTTCTTCCAGCCATAAAGATGATTTTTCGCCTTTCACCACCGTGGTGGGCCTGAACATTGGCAGCTTTAATGCACGGCTCAGTGCCTTGGCAGATGATGGGCGGGCCAAGATAGTGTCCAGGCCTTCTATCCTGACGCTCGATAACCTGGAGGCTGTTTTTGATAACAGCAGTACTTTCTATGTAGAGGTGGCCAGTAATGAAGACGCAGAGCTGTTTCCTGTGACCTCGGGGACCATTGTTCAGGTGACTCCCCGCATTGTGAATGAAAATGATGGCCGCAGAATTCACATGAGCGTTAACATTCAGGATGGTGGTGATGCTCAGGAGGAAGGGCTGAGCTTGCCCAGAGTCAGTAACAGTTCGATTAGTACCCAGGCCATGGTGAATGAAAATGAAAGTCTGTTAATTGGTGGCTTCTTCAAGGAAATTGAACAGGAGAAGCAAACCAAAGTACCCGTTCTTGGAGACCTGCCTGTGTTTGGCGCCCTGTTCCGAACAGAAAGTACCCGTAACAGCCGACAGGTTAGACTGTTCCTGATAACGCCCAGAATCCTCAGTGCTGGCGCATAAGCCAGCCATAACTCTTCCTGTGGGCCCTTTCCCGTTTGTTTTGTTTTAGCCCGGATATTCCATAAACATGCACCCGACTCTCGCTGACCCCTTCCCGCCCCAGGAAAGTTTGGCTCGGTCGACCGTACTCCCCGGTACGGCGCTCCCTCACCAAATTCCCTGAGACGACAAGGTTCTGCGCGATAGCCGGGGCAGTTTATGAAATATCCGGGTTAGCAGCTTTTGGATTTGTCACTCAGTCTTCACGTATATGCTATAAATTTCGATATATATCTTATTGTTTTCGTAATTGTTCGTTTGTGAGGCATGAGATGACACAAAGCTCTGCTGAAGAGATCTTTGACATTTATGTCATAGGTGGCGGTATCAATGGTGCAGGAATTGCTGCAGATGCTGCTGGACGTGGGCTCAAGGTAGGGCTTTGCGAGCAGGGTGACCTTGCCGGGGCCACTTCATCGGCCAGCAGCAAGCTGATTCATGGCGGCCTTCGTTATCTCGAGCACTACGAGTTTCGTCTGGTCAGGGAGGCCCTGGCTGAGCGTGAAGTACTGCTTAGAATGGTGCCTCATATTGCCAGGCCAATGCGTTTTTGCCTGCCTCACCGGCAACATCTCAGGCCCGCCTGGATGATTCGTCTGGGCTTGTTTCTGTATGATCATCTGAGCCTGCGTAAATCTCTTCAGCCCTCTTCATCTGTTCACTTTGGCAATGACTCTCCTCTGCACCCTGTCTTCAGGAAGGGCTTTGAGTATTCAGACGCCTGGGTGGATGATGCACGGCTGGTGGTTCTGAATGCTCTCGAACTGCAAAGGCGCAATGGAGAAGTGCGAACAAGAACCAGGGCTGTCAATGCCGCCAGGGAAGACTCTGTCTGGCGACTCTCTTTGTTTGATGAGATCACCGGTGAGGAATCTGTCGTTTACAGCCGGGCCCTGGTCAACGCTACTGGCCCCTGGGTGAAGTCATTTTTTGAATCCGGATTGAAGAGGGAGTCTCCGAGGGGAGTCCGGTTGATCAAAGGCAGTCATGTAGTCGTACCAAGAATTCACAGCGAAGAGCGAGCTTATATCCTGCAGAACGAAGACAATCGTATTGTTTTTGTCATCCCCTGGCTTGAGGACTACTCCATGATCGGGACAACCGATGTGGAATACCCTGGCAACCCATCAGAGACTGCCTGCTCGGAAGAGGAAAAAAAATACCTCTGCGACGTGGTCAATGAATACTTCAAACAACAGATCTCCCCTGAAGATATTGTATGGTCTTTCGCGGGTGTGCGCCCACTCTGTGAAGACGAATCCGAATCAGCCCAGGCGGTGACCCGGGATTACACCATTGAGATAGAAAATGAGCAGGGGCAGGCGCCGCTGCTGTCAGTATTTGGAGGAAAGCTGACAACATACCGGAAGCTCGGTGAAGCTGCCGTTAACAGGCTGGCGGAGTATTTTCCCAATGCTGGCGCTGCCTGGACCCGGGATAATGTTCTGCCTGGTGGGGAAGGTTTTTCCGCTTCTGAGGGCTTTGTCGCGCAGTTGCGAAAAACCTATCACTGGTTGCCGGAAAAGCTGGTTCGACGATTTAGCCAGAACTACGGAGGTTTTGCTTTCAGGCTGCTTGATACAGCCGGTTCCATGGAAGACATGGGCGAACATTTCGGTGGCGGTCTGTATGCTATCGAAGTGGACTACCTGATCTGTAAAGAGTGGGCCTATTCGGTTGAAGACCTCCTCTGGCGACGCAGTAAGCTGGGACTCTCTATTGACGCAGAAGGTGTCCGTAAACTTGAGAGGTATCTGGCAAGGGCCCTGCCCGTTCTGGTTCCGCATCGGTTCTCACAGCCAGAACCGCCGCTGGATAAGGTAGTTTGACCACCGTGGAGTAGCTGATAGAGACGGTAGTACATTAACTGTTCTATAATTTTTCTACTACAGTCACGCCAGTTCATACCTCGATAATGCAATCCGTTAAAGCTCTTTATAAATGCCGTCGTATCGTTGCCATAGGTGGTGGTCATGGTCTTGGTCGGGTCATGGCCAGTCTTGGGTTTATGGGAGAACGCCTGGCCGGGATTGTCGCCACCACCGATGACGGTGGTTCTACCGGGCGGCTGCGTGAAGCCAGTGGCTGTATTGCCTGGGGCGATCTTCGCAACTGTTTGAACCAGCTTTGTTCTGACAGTCCCAACCTTGCCCGTATCCTGTTCGAATACCGCTATAAAAACAGTGGCGATCTCAGTGGCCATAACCTGGGTAATCTGATCCTGCTGGCCATGGATCAGATGTGTGTCCGGCCCCTGGATGCCATTAACCTGATTCGCCAGATGCTGCAGGTCGGTGCTCACTTGATTCCGATGTCAGAAGAGCCCGCCAGTCTGACTGCAATGCTTGACGGTCAGCAGGTGGTGGGGGAAACCAAGATTGATGCCCTGAAGCAGCGGCCGGATAAATTAATGTTGCTGCCGGAAATACATCCTACCCGGGAAGCCGTTGAGGCCATTGAGGAATCGGATCTTATCATCCTGGGACCCGGCAGCTTTATGACCAGTGTGCTGCCTGCACTGTTGATGAAGGATGTTGCCAAAGCGGTCAATGACAGCTCTGCCCTGAAAGTATTCATAGGAAACATCAGTCCTGAACAGTCTCCGATCAGAGAAAGCTCTATTTCTGACAAGCTGGCATGGATGAAGAGTATGACGGGCGTTTATCCGGATATCCTGCTCTGGCCTGAAGAACGTGACCTGCCTGAAGGGTTGGCCTGTTCACTGGTGCAGCAGCCACTGTCAGACCCATTCCAGGATGGGGCTCACAGCCGGAAAGCGATGCGCAAGGCTCTCGACTCCCTGATGGAGAAGCACTTTGTAACCAGCACCCTCAGCTGATGGTTGATAGGATTGCAGCGTTTAAGGCCTGTTACTGGCCGCTCCTTGTGATCATAACCATCATGGTTTTGAAGATAATGCTGATGTCCATCTTGATCCAGTCCATCGGGCTGCTCAGTGCCAGGGCGTAGGCATGATCAAAAGCCACTTTATTCCGCACATCGTCGATGGTTTCATCGTATCCCAGATTGACCTGTGCCAGGCCGGTAATGCCGGGAACTACGTCATAAGTCCTCTCCGTATAGAACGGGATATTATTCTCCAGCTTATGGCACATGCCAGGGCGCTCAGGCCTTGGGCCAACGATAGACATATCACCGAATAACACGTTCCAGAGCTGCGGGAGCTCGTCCAGACGGGTTTTCCTGAGGAAGCTTCCGATACCGGTTATCCTTGGGTCATTCTTCTGTGCCCAGACCGGACCGGTACCTGATTCGGCATCAGACCTCATGGTTCTGAACTTGATCATCATGAACAGGCTGATGTAGCTGTTTCTCTGGTAGCCGATGCGCAGTTGACGATAAAAAATCGATCCCGGGCTGTCGAGTTTTATTGCCAGGGCAATAAAAGGGTACAGCGGCAGGGTCAGGATTATCCCCGTAACTGCAATTGAGATATCCATGACCCTTTTGCCGGTGGCGGTCAGGGGGTGGACATAGGTGACACCTTTCATGGTCCCGCTCCTTGGGTACTTCCCTTACTTCTTTTTCGGTCAGTCGATGGAATATCGACTTTTCGCCACTGTCCAGACTCAAAACCCAGGGTGTATTGGAGGAGCCCAATACCCATGGCCATGTGACCGGAAACCAGGTAGCAGATTATTTTCAATGGCTTCCACTCCGGCTGCCTGGTGCTGACCAGGTACAGGATGGAAACGCCATAAACCATCAGCTGCGCAGCCAGAACCAGCTGGAAGAAAGGTTGATCCTTTGCCAGAAATGCAGATGAAAACAGTATTATCAGCAGGAAAATCGGCATGAATGGCCGCAGAAATTTGCCGGAAAAAAAGTTAAAGGCAATTTTGCCAAAGCGGGGATTAAGCAGGCCGGCGTGCCTTATGGCCTGCTGAACATTGCCGGCAGCAATGCGCTTGCGTCTCTGGAAGTCCAATTCATTACAGGCCTGTTCCAGCTCTACAGCAACGATACGTGGGTCATACAGGCACCTGTAACCCTGCATGACAATACTGACTGGAAGGGTGAAATCGTCGTTGATGGTGTCTGCCGGAAGCATTTCGAACAGTTCGCGGCGGAAGGCGTAGAAGGCTCCATGAACTCCCAGGGTTGCCCCCAGTGCGCTTTCACGGTTTTTGATTTCACTCTGATACTTCCAGTAAGCCTGCTCGCCAACACTCAGGGACTGGAAGAAACGATAACTGCCGCAGATGACCCCGGTTCCTTCTTCATTGAGTTGCGCTGCGGCAATCAGCAGACTGTCAATGGAGAGCAGTGCCGAAATATCGGACAGTGCGACAATATCACAGCGGCAGAGGCTGATGGCTTCATTGAGAACGGCCACTTTTCCGCAGTTTTCCGGTTTCTCTACGACATCAATGTTCAAGTGCGCATTTTCTCTCGCTCTTGCCGCGTCGCGGGCGAGTTGCGCCGTATCATCTGTGCAGCCATCACAGACGACAATGATCCGGAGTTTGTTTTCAGGGTAATCCAGAGTGCCAAGGTTATAAATTTTGTCGACGATGGTATCGGCTTCGTTATGGGCAGGCATCACCAGGCAGATCCTGGGCAGCATATGATCCAGTGGAGAGACGCGCTGGTTTCTGTGTAGAAAGGGAGTGATCGCTGGCTTTGTTTACTGGCCAGGTATCTGAGAACCAGTGGGTAGCCAATATGGTGATAGACCACGACCAGTGAAGCAAGAGCAAACAACAGCAGTAAAATCAGCTCCATCATGATTTACAGCCTTCATATAGCCGACCATACTCCCTGAGCATTCTGCTGAGGTCACCATGTTCCAGAACAAACTGTCTGGCTCTGCCTCTTGCTTCATCAGAACAGCCTGTTTCCAGTTGTTCTGAAAGCGCCCTGGCAAGAGATTCAATATTGCCTGCCTGAACCAGTAGGCCCTGGTCTGGCGCTATGGCTTCACTGCAACCTCCTACATCTGTCAGCACCACATTCCGGCCCGACGCCTGGGCTTCCAGTGCCGACAGGGGCAGTCCTTCTTTTTTGGATGCAAGACAGAAAACATCAATGGCCCGGTAGAAGCTGGCCATTTTTTCTACCAATCCGAGGAAATGGACACGGTCAGAGATGCCCGCCTTTTGAGCCTGATTTTTTAATTCTGTTTCCAGCTCGCCGCCCCCCGCCAGGGCAAGTTGAGTATCAGCGGGAAGCAGTGCGACGGCAGAGATGAGGGTGTCATGGGCTTTGACGGCTGTCAGCCTTGCAGCACAGCCAATAATCAGTACGTCAACAGGCAGGTTCAGCTCTCTGCGTGCTTCAACCTGATCTCCGGGTGTGAATTTGCTCGTGCTGATACCATTGATGATGACTTTGGGACTGAAGAGAGGGATGTACTGGCGAATGCTTTTCGCGACCAGCTCTGCATCGGCCACCACTGCGGGCCTGAACAGGTGAAAGAAAACTGCGACCAGAAGCCGGTGCTTGAAGTTTGCCAGGTGCCAGGCGTCGTGCTCAGTATGGACATGACGACAGCCAGCCAGTTTTGCAGCAATGCCTCCATAGAGCATTGGACCCACATGGTGGGTGTGTACAACATCAGCGTTCAGCTTCTTCAGGAGTACTGCCAGTTCTCTGACCGTGCGAAGTTGTATACCTGAGGGCTTGGCAAGAAAGTGCAGTCTTGGAATGTGAGTCAGGCGTGGCCAGTTTTCAAGAGCGCTTTCCAGTGTCCCTTCCAGGCTGATGATATGCACGATTTCAGGTTCCGGTGCGCAGCTCTGCAGGTCCAGCACCATTGTTTCAATGCCGCCGGGAGCCATGTGCTGAACGATCTGGACGATCACCGGCGACTTATTCATGATGAATCATCTTCGGAGAAGGTATCTGTGGTGGGATTGTAGGTCAGGCACAGAGCCTGCGGCATAGTTGGCAGGCGGGTGATAACTGGAATTCCGGTCATGCTTTCGAGGGGCTCACGCAGCCTGAGGCTGGTATCAGAAATTTCTGCAATTGCGATGAGTCCGGTACCAATGCCCAGGCCAGCAAAGAAGCCGGCAACAATGAACAAAGCTGCTGGCAGGGCATTGGGGCTGCTGGGAGTGAAGGGGGCATCAATGATTTTGACCCGCTCAACTTCTTCATACCGGCCCAGGTCTCCAGAGACTCTGGCTATTTCGTACCGATTTAGATAATCCTCGAAGAGCTTCTGCTTGACATCGTAATCCCTTTGGAGTTCCACCAGGGCCCGCTCCACCCGGGTAAAGGACTGCACCTTGTCTTCCATTTCCCTGGTGATTTTCTTGATGCTTGCCACTTCGTTTATCAGGCTGGTTACCCGGGTGCTGGCATCCTGTACGGCCTGAAGCTGAGAGGCCAGAATTATGGTTCCCGGCTGACTGTTATCGACGGTAGCGGCGGATGTGGCGGCGAGATTCCACAGCCTTTTTATATCTTCCGGCTTGAGCTGGCTGGTCTCAGCAATATGGCGCTTGCGCTCATTTTCCAGTCGGCCCAGTTCTCTCAATGCGGCCTGAACCTTGCTGTGTTGCGCAGTGTACTTGGAGCGAAGCAGGCTCAGTTCTGCCTGGATTGCTATGAGTCTTTCTTCCAGTTTGCCAATGACCGGGTTGGTTTGTGACAGGTTGCTGTTGAACTCCTCCATGGCTGCTTCGGCCCCGGCAAGGTCTGTTTGTTTTTCCCTCAGTAGCTGTCGTAACTCTGCCAGTCGGGAGATGTTGGCCCGGTGCAGCTGGGGAAGCTCAAGTGCATACTTGGTTTTATAACTGGCCAGGTTGCTCTCTGCCTTGCTGAGGGCTTCTCGCTGTCTTTCCAGCTGGCTTTTCAGGAAGGACTCTGAAGTGCTGGTCCAGGATTTGTGTGGCGCTAGTACAAGGTTGAGGAAGTGTTTGGTAACAGTTTCCAGAAGAAAGGCGATGTCTGTCTGATTCTCTGATCGGTAGTAAATCTTGATGAGTTCACCACCGAAAACAATGGAAAGAGAACGAGAGAGCTCCCTGATTTCTTCATCAATTTCTCTTTGAGTCGACTCTTCATCGAGATACCCGATATCCAGGGCCACTGCTGTCAGTACTGACCGGCTCCTGAGCAAGATCTTCAAAGCTGCCTGCCGATCTTCCAGACTGGTGGATAATGAGAAGTCTTCAAGAACCGGGTTAAGCTCACTGGTGTCCTGCAACAGGATCGTAGTGTGAGCCTCATAATATTTCGGGGAAAGGAAACTGACGATCAGGCCTACAAAGGGCATGATCAGCAGGGGAATGACAATGGTATAGCGTCTTCTCCAGGCAATACTGATCAGTCTCAGAAGGTTTCGCAGTACATCGTTAGACACTGTCACCTCCGAGAACCTGGATGGTGATCGTGTCGGGAGCCTGGTCTGGAATGTAAAGCTCTTGTATCTGGCCGGAATAGTCTTTCAGGTAATGCCTTAGTTCCTGAACCCGAACCCAGGCATCATTCAATCCCTCAAAGGTTTCCCTGGAAGACGAAGGTGCAACAGACAGAATGATGCTGATATTGTTGCTGTCCGGCATCGTCTGGAAGAACAGTTTGATGACTTTTCGATGATGATCTGTCAAGTGTTTGACTGACCCCGAATAGGTCAGTGACATTTGCCGCCTGAACATGTTTTCTGACAGATCAGGGACGCCAGGGTTGGCCCGCAGCTTCTCCAGGGTAGCAATCAGTTTTTCGTCAGCCTGACGTTCTTCGTTTTCGACCTGTTCAATATCAGAAAGAGAAGCCGGGGAGGAAAAATAATCCTGACTGGAGCAGCCGGTAAGCATCGGTAGAACCAGGGCTAACCGATACAGTAAAGAGCGGGTATTGAGCATCCTTGTCACAACCTGTTCCCTTTCTATCCAGCAGCTATCGTCTGCAGGCAACTGCAAGAACGGCCAGGCGGTAACGCCATTTCTCTGGCAGATCCGGCTGTGAAGTGGACAAAATCTGTCGTGTGGTAATTTACTGACAGGTTTGCAAGTCACAGCCTGTCTCAATGGAGATCCCTGGCTACCTAGCTTGAATTTAAGTGTAGATGTTTTTGATTAGTCCCGAGCTGGAAGTGCCTGTTACAGGTTCATGAAATCCGAAGCATTTTGCTGTAACTGCTAGTTGCAGCTCAGATGATTGATCAGCTTTTCAAGCTGGGCTGCCCGATGTCTCCATGATTCCCCGGCAACCTGCTGTTGCCTCACGGGCTTTTCATCCCTGCTTTCATAGGCTCTCTGGATGACCCTGGAGAAAGGTTCCCGGTGTGACTGAATGGCAATATGATCCTGATAGATGCGGACTGCCGGAAAATCCGTTGAAGCAATGGCTGTCCCTGACGCGAGGTATTCCCGCAGTTTCAGGGGGTTACAGGCTTCGATCTGCTTGTTGTGCCGGAAAGGCAGCATGGCGACATCCCAGTTCTGTACGTAAGCTGGCAGCTTTGCATGGGGTCTGGGGCCCAGGAAATGCACATTGGGCAGTTCCCGAAGCACTCCGACGTCCGTTTTGATGGCGCCGACAAAAACGAATTTCCAGCCAGGCAGGGCCGTGGCTGCCTGGGACAGCATCTCTACATCGAGCCACTCTGACAGACAGCCATAAAATCCGGCAATGGGGTGTTCCCTTGGAAAATCTCCGGGGTGGGGTTTGGGGTTGGTGAACAGCTCGTAATCAACACCATGAGGCAGCAACACAGTGTTGGGGCCTGGCAGCTTTTTCGCCAGTGTTTCACTGACGACCAGAATCAGGTCTACTTTGTCGGCCAGTTCTTTTTCCATCGGGCCGACAGTGGCGTGATCGACACCGTCGAGGGCCTCAAAATCATCGCCGCAATAGTAGATGGACGTTTTCTCTCCAAGATTGCCTACAACATCAACGGCGGTGGGAAGCGATGTCCAGAGAATGACATCCTGAAAATTCTGCTCTTCACAGACTCGGCGAATAATCTTTAACAGGAGTTTCTTGTTGATTTGACGAACCATCGACAGACCATGGAAGGGGATCACCCAGGGGCTGATGACGATAGGAGAAACTGCCTGTGCGTCACTATTCGGTGCTTCCGAAGCACTGAACATGGTTTTGGCCTTGTTGATGATCCTGCGGAGGTCCCTCAGGTTGATCCCGGGGCTGCGCATGCCAATTGAGTTGATCCAGATCACCCGATGATCAGGCAGGAGGTGAGATATCAGGTGTTGGGTGCTGGAGGGGAGCCCTCCCCAATCTTCTCCAAAGACCACCAGGTCAGCCATGGTCAGGCTCTCCATCTGTCTTCGAGGTGAAATCCAGCTGTTTGACGACTTTTGCCGGAATGCCTGCGGCCAGAACTCTGGCAGGCAGGTCCTTGGTGACAACACTGCCTGTAGCCACTATGGTTCCAGCGCCGATGGTTACACCGCCCAGAACCGTTACCCCGGCTGCCAGCCAGACATCGTCACCCAGGGTGATATCCCCCACCTGGTCATCTGTTTCTGGTAGTCCCTTTGCCCTGGCCTCAGGTTCAACAGGGTGCCCAGGATAACCAACCAGTCTGACTTTGACACCCATGTGGACGTTGTTTCCTATTTTAACCCGGTTGCCGACAAAGATTTCGTTCTGCCAGCTGATACCAACATTGTCACCGACTATCAGTTCAGGTGTTGTGGCACTACTGGTGCGGCCGCTGATGGTGCTTTGTCCGGAGACGCGGCAATTGTCTCCCATGGTTATGGCAAGGTGCCCAAGCAGGAGAGGCATGCCGGTATAGATCAGGAGGTTCTTTGGTGTGTTTCTAAGCTGGCTTTTAAATAGGGGGGTCCAGTAAAACACCCTGAGAGTTGCGCCCAAAATGCGTGTGAGAAGTTTATGAAGAGGGTACAGCAGCCCATGCACAGGACGAATTACGGGGAGGTCAAAATGAAGGATGGCTGTAAGCAGTGAAAAGGTGACTCTTGCGAATGCCGAGTCACCGGATTTCAGCCAGCCTTTCAGGCTGTTTTTCATGGGGCAGATCCTTGCCGCTATTTGCCATCTCTGATTTTTTTAACTATAGCCGGTTTTTCTGCGACTACGGGTGATCGTTGCCAGGCAGGAAATTGAGTGAACTATTCTTACTAGAATCATCGCCTTGTTGGAATACATTTGGATGGATTTAAAGAGTGATGGTGACGTCCAATATCAAACCAGGGCCAGGGAAAGGCAAATGCTCTCAAATGTGAAATCCGGTCTGATTACATTGACTGACCTGTCCGGTCTTTCCCGGCTGGCTTCCAGGGTCAACCGCCACAAAGTGGTGGTTCTCTGCTTTCACTCAATCTCCAGGCTTGATGAACATGAATTCTGTCCCGGGGTTTTCATTTCCCGTATTCAATTTATCCAGGTACTGGATTACCTGAAGCAATCCCATTATCAGGTCATCAGCCTGTCCGAGGCCAAGCGGCATCTAAAGGGTGAGGTAACCTACGACTACCCGGTAGTCATAACTATTGATGATGGCTGGTATCCCAGTGTGATGGATATGCTGCCAATCCTGGAAGACTACGGGTTCCATGCCACTCTTTATGTCACCACTTATTATGTCAGGCATCAGGTGCCCGTGGTGAATGTCTGCCTGGCTTACCTGCTCTGGAAGTCAGGAGCCGGGAGCATAAGGTTCATCCTTGGTGAGAAGGAGCGCAAGGTCTCTGGCAGTCACAGAGAGATTATTGAACAGACTGAAAGCCTGCTCCGGTCATCAGGCGATATCGAGAAAAAAATGTGCCTTGAGGCGATCGCTGACGATCTCAAGGTATCTAAAGAGCTGTTCTGGCTGAGGATCTTCGAAAACGCCACTTTTGAGGATCTCAGAAAAGCGAATGGCTCAGGCTATATGAATTTTCAGCTGCACACGCATCGCCATCGAGTTCCTGAAGACGCAGGTCTGCTGGCTGAAGAAATCCATAAAAACCGGCTGTTGTTGCAGGATGGGCTTGGTCCAACGCTGGATTTCAATGATTTTTGCTATCCGAGCGGGGTATGGCGGGAATCCCAATTTAAGCAATTGCAGGGGCTGGGTATAGAGTCAGCGACAACTCTTGATGAAGGCCTGAATGCGGTTGATTGCAATCTGCTCAGCCTGAAAAGAAACTTGGTGGCTGACAACCGCTCGTTAAGCCACCTGAAGCTGGCAATGTCAGGGCTAAAAGGGCTGCTGCGGGGCAGATAACTCATTCCAGCCTGTCTTTTCAGAATCACATACCATCACTTTGCTGCGGGCCACGACTTCTATTCCACAACGATCTGGTTACATGCTTTATAAAGTGCCAGAGATTGATGAAGTAGAGCTTTCGGTCGCCAGGATAGAGCAGGTCAGCCTTGATTCCCGGATGAAAGAACAGCAGAAAAAACTCTGCCAGGATGGAGGCTTTTCTCGATATGGAAATACCCCGGTCTTTCAGGGATGATGCAACATAGCCAAAATCCGGTGGCAGAGCGTTACGAACACGGATTTTCCCGGTGAGGCGCTGTTTGGGCAGATCTTTGTTACATTTCTGGAAAAAATAATCCAGGTGAATCACCGGGAAGTGTATTCCGGCCAGAAGATCGACGTGAAGGGCAGCCCAGTAACGTGAATTCAGCTCTATGAAGGAAAAACTTCCGGTCTTGGCGTCCCATTTGTATTCAACCATGACCGGCCCGTTCCAGTCCAAATGCTTCAGCCGGTTTACGGCGTCCTCGTACATGGGTTCATGCCACCAGCTATGACGCAGCGCTGTCAGCCCTCCGGTATGCGGGCTTTCATGAGTGGCCAGCACCATGGATTCTGCCAGAAGATGGCCGTTCTGAAACAGCAGGTTGACTGTCGCTTTGACACCGTCGCTGCAGCTTTGTATCAGTATTTTGCGATAGTCCCTGGCGATCTCTGCTACTGCCGACCTGGCTTCATCAATGGACTCTGCCTTGATAATCCTGGCTTCATCAACATCACGGGCGTAGAAACCGTCACCCTTGATAAACAGAGGCATGGGCCAGCTCTGTAGCTCGTCCCAGTTTACTTCCCCCGGGTCTGAAACAATCAATGTTTCCGGTATGTGGTCTCGAAGACTGCTGTCACCGCTATCCAGAAATGACTGGAAAACGTCCACCTTGCAAAGACACTGGTAAACGGTCTCTTCGCTGCTGCTAATGGGCAAAAGGTGGGCAAACTCCTGATAGTGATCCTTGATGGCCAGCAGAAAGCCTTCGCTCGGGATAATGACGTCAATATCATTCTTTTTAATGCACTGGCGTAACCAGGTCAGGTAGTCCTGGTCGTAGTCCGGGCAGATGATGCTTGATTTGACATAGTTGGATTTCAAACCAAGAGCCAGTGGATTGCAGGACGCTGCGTAAACAGTGTATCCGTGATCGCCAAGAGAGCGGATAACGGCTACAGCACCAATGGAGTCAGCCTGAGGCACAAACACATTAAAAATCTTTCGCCAGCAGATATGTTCTAAATGCGCATCACCCATTATATTCTCTCTATTTCCTGTTCCCTGGAGTGCTGATAACGCTGGGTCATCTTTATTGCTCAGCTACAGTAAGTTTTGTGCACAATCTCTCATCCCGCCAATCTCAATTCTTTCCTGGAGTCTTTACGCTTTGATTCGATCCAGCCTCACTGGTTTCTTTCGGAAAGTGTTTGTCCATATAGTTTGCGATGGCGATGCTGATGGCGGTGATAATGTAGACAGGCCACAGGAATCCCTGGCTCAGAAAACTACCGGAAACACAGAAGCCCACCAGACCAGCGTAAGTGCCCACTGTTGTTGCTGTCATAAGGGGGTCGTATTCGGGTGAGCCCTTGTTTCTGTCCAGGCGTTCCAGAGAGGATCGGATCGACATGAATACGGTGACAATGAGATGAATGAAAATAGCAAAGCCGACAATCCCGGCTTCGGCCAGAACCTGGAACCAGGTGCTATGGGTCACATGAGCCTTTCCTTCGGCACGGCTGTGCGTAGCGTAATCCCAGTAATTATTGAGAAACAGTGACAGGCCAACACCGGTTATGGGGTTGCGAAGCCCCATATGTAATGCGGTTTCCCAAGCATGAATCCGGCCCATGATTGATGCACCGACCCCTTCCTCAGAGGCACCGCCGGACTTTCGGTCGCTGATACCAGCAGCGGCAACTAGAACCATCAGACAAATGCTGCCTATGATGAGGAGCAGTAGCCTTGACCTGATGATTCTGAAGCCGAAGACAACCAATACAGCAACTATTGCCAGCAAACCACCTCGACTCTGGGTTGCGATAATAGACGTCATGAACACGATAAAACCAATGAGTCCGAGAATTGTTCTCAGCTTCCCAGTTCCTTTTGTCATAATGAATGCTATGGCGTAACCCATAGGGAAACTTAGCACGAGGGAGAGATCGTTTGGATCGCCCAGTGCTCCTGGTATGGTAACTCGCGATCCTTCTACTATACCGATGCCATTCACACTGTTGTATAAGGCTACATATCCAACCGCCAAGCCTGAAAACAGAGTTACTATGTGAAACAGGTTAAAGTAAAACCTGTCGATCATAAGCCAGGTAATCACCAGAAGCATAATGCCTATCTTGAGAAACGTGCTTGTGAAACTGTTAAATGCTTTATGAGGTGAATCTGATACTATGACGCTTAGTAAAACCCAGCCAAAGAAGATCGCGAAAGCCGTATGTTCTCGGCGCCAATATATTTTATTTTTATTGGTCAGAGTCAAGTACAATAGCATTGCATAAGAAACTAACGCCGCCCATTCAGGAATGTTGATGACTTTAAGGGTTGGAAATACTTCGTGTATTCTGAAAAATGAGAACATGATAAATAACATGCATACAACAAAAGGCTTTCGAATTATTATGAGTGATCCAAAGAATAATACTGGCAGTGAGAGCAAGGCTGCAGGGTGCGGTATGAAGAATATTGGTAATGTGGCTAGAAGGCAGAAAGACAGCGCAGTGAAAGGCTGATGTCGATCAACAAACATTTGTTCGATGATATTTTTTAACATAATGCTTTCTACTTAATGTGTTTTTTAGTGTTTTAGGTAGCCTATTGCTGTTATTACAGTACTTCTGAAAAAAAACAGCAACGTCAATAGGTAAATCATTGCTCCGGAAAGAACCGTCAGGAAGAGGAAAGTCCACGGGGTCAATATACCTGCTAATTCTGCCCTCAATACCTCAAGTGTTACCAGCATCAATCCAGCACTGAAGAAGCCTGGAACCAGCTTAATCAGATAGTCAGCCAGCTTGATCTCGAAAATGTGGAGCATGACCTTGATATGGGTGGCAAATGAAAAGAAGGATATAGCCAGAAGCGCCAGGCAAATGCCGGTAATGCCGTATTGAATACACATAAGCAGGGCGGGAAGGCAAAGGAGGGTGCCCAGCAAAACAATGGTATTCTTCTCAGGCAATCCTATTGCAGTGGTAGCGGTAGATAAAATTTCGGCTAGCAAGTTCAGAGGGCTAGCCAGGCAAAGTATCTGGAAGGGGACTATGGCGGGAGCCCATTTTTCAGAGAGCATCAGAGGGATCAACTCGGGTGCTGTTGCATACATGCCCAGATACAGGGGAAACAGAGCAAGGCTGGCCAGTTGGGTCGATTTCAGCAGATAAAGACCTGCGACACCTCTCTCGTTCTGAAGTTTAGCGAATGAGGAGAGGCAAAGGTGATTCAATAATTCTCCGATTTTGCTGCTGGGCAGGTTGGCCAGACTCCGTGCCACAGAAAATACCCCCAGGTCCGTTTTGTTCATCAGACGGCCAATGCTGATGCTGGGAAAAAGGATGTACAGGTAGCGCAGAAGGTCGTTGACGGTGGTCAGACAACTGAACGCCGCTATCTTTGAAAAACCCCTGAAGTTCATCGCGGGCAGGAACCAGCAGGGCTGCAACCAGAAGAAACCTATGGTGGATACAGCCCGCATGAACAGGTGACCAAGGATCAATGCCCAGACGCCAAACCCTGTTGTTGCCAGTGCGAGAGTGAAAATGCTGGTGGCAATGGTGGTGTAGAACTGGACTTTCTCACGCTCCTTGTAGAGCATATTTCTGCTGGCAAGGGCATAGGGCAGGGTGTGGAAAATCATGATCAGGTGCTGACAGGCGACAGCCTGAACCAGAAGGGTTACACGTGGCTCATTGAAGAATTCGGCGATAAAGGGCGCCGCCAGGAAGAAGACAAGGAAAAAAATCAGACTGGAAATAATATTTACTGTGAAAGCCTGTTTAAGCGTTTCCTCGCTTAGTGCTTTTACCTGGATGATGGCTTTGGCGATGCCAAAGTCTCCAACCAGGGCAAAAATGCCTATGAAGGCCATGGCCATAGCCATAAGGCCATAGTCGTCTGGTGTCAAAAGACGTATCAGGATGAGAGTGTTCAGCCATGTAAAAATCTGGGCAGCGAGCCTGAACATGGCGCCTACTTTTAATCCTTTGATGACTTTCTGGCCGACTTCCATAATCAGTGACTCTTTTCCGTGGTTTCTGCCGGGCTGGTTCGCTCTGGTGTTATCAGGTTGGGCCAACGTAATCCCTTAGTGGTAACGGCATCCTGGTAGACCTCCAGGACTTTGGGAATCACTGCTTCATAGGAATATGAACGGACAATCGTTTGAAGGCAGTTCTTCGATCGTTTTCTTTTTTCCTCCAGAGGCAGCGACAGCCAGAATTGCACCAGGTTGCTGAGAATCTTGATATTGCCCTGGGGTGCGATCCAGCCATTGACGTTTTGTTCGATCAACTCCGGCAGGGCGCCTAATCCAAAGGCGGCCACGGGCACACCGTGTGACATGGCTTCCAGGGCAACCATTGGCAGGCCTTCCTGGCGTGATGAAATACAGAGCAGACCTACATCTGGCCAGTGTGACTCCATGCTGCTGACCTGGCCCATGAAGCGAACATTGGCGACATCCTGCTGTTTCAGGTGCGAATCCATAGGGCCAGAGCCATATACTCTGAATTGCTGGTCAGGAAGGTGTTTTGCCAGGTTCAGAAAAAGGTCCGGCCCCTTTTCGTGACTGAGTCTGCCGACGAAGACAATGGCATTGCCCTGATCAGACTTCTGTTCAGGCAATTTGACGAAATTATTTAGACAGACAGGAGAAACGGGAAGCCGGCAGGCTATTTCTTTACTGACCGCAATATTTAGCGACAGTCTGCTTGTTATTCGATCGAGCCAGGTATACAGCCTGACAACGCCGTTTCCCTGGTCACCGTTATGAAAGGTAGAAACAACGGGAGTGTTTCTGGCTGTGGCGGCCAGACGGCCAAAGATTCCGGCTTTATAGCCATGGGTGTGCAAAACCAGTGGTTTTTTTTCTCCCAGAGCTGTCCAGATACTTAAGAGGCTACCAGCCAGATAATCAAAGCTGATGTTGTTATTTTGCAACTGGCTTGCCATGGGATGGGGCTGCCCATAACAACGATAAAACCAGATGACTGGCTTTAGAGCTGAGGACTGGAGTGCTTTGGCCAGGTGAAAAACGTGGGTTTCGATACCGCCGAGTTCACTGGAGTCGAGCAGGATAACGATCAGCGGTTTGTCCATGGCTGCGGTACTCCTTCAGGGACTGAACTTGCCTGTCCAGGATTTGAGGAGAACGGCGAAATCGCTTTCAGGCATGGGTTTGCCATAGTAATAGCCCTGACCTTCCAGGCAGCCCGTTTTAATGAGCAGGGCTTCCTGCTCAACGGTTTCCACACCTTCTGCCAGTACTTCAATGCCAAAGCTTTTGCCCAGCTGGATAATGGCTTCAACAATCACCGTGTTTTCATTGTTCTCGGGGACACCTTCAACAAAGGACTTATCGATCTTGATTTTGTCGAAGGGAAACTTTTTCAGGTAACTCAATGACGAATAGCCGGTGCCAAAGTCGTCCAGTGTCAGAGTAACGCCAAGATCCTTGATACTGTTCAACTGGGTAGACGACAGTTCAATGTCTTCAAGGATGCAGGTCTCGGTGACTTCCAGTTCCATTTTGTCCGGTGGAATCTGGTATTTATGCAGGAGATAACTGATTCTGTTGACGATCTCCTTGTCCCTCAGCTGGATAGCAGACAGGTTCACGGCAATTCGCAAATGGGAGTGCCCGGTTTCGTGCCATTCATGCAGCTGATGACAGGCTGATTCGAGCACCCAGTCACCGATGGGGATAATATCCAGGCTGTTCTCGGCCATGGGGATGAACATGTCGGGTGCAATAGGCCCTTTTTCCGGATGCTTCCAGCGCAGAAGAGCCTCGGCGCCAACGAGCTTAAGGGTGCTGTAATCAATCTGGGGCTGATAAACAAGGCTGAGTTCATGGTGATCCAGCGCCTGGTGAAGATCCATTTCCAGTTTCTTACGCTGCCGGATTTCCGAATCGATGGTGGCGATGTAAAACTGGTAGCGGTTGTGACTGCGGGACTTCGCCATAATCATGGCGAACTCGGCCTGTTGCAGCAGGTTGTCGACATCCTCGCCGTCGTCCGGAAACAGAGTGATGCCAACCGTGGCGCTGATGGTGATTTTTTCCTCTTTGACCTCGAAAGGGCGCGAAAGCTGTTTTAACAGCTCCTGAGCCAGTTCGGCGGCTTCATAGGGCTGATTGATTTTCGACAGGATGACGGCGAACTGATCCTCTCCAAGGCGGCCGATATAGGCCCGATTGCCGATATGGTTTCTCAATCGATCAGAAATACTGACCAGCATGTGCTCGGCGGCATTGAAGTTGAACTGGGCATTCAGGGATTTGAAGTCATCGAGCCCCAGGCAAAGGATGGCGGCGCATTTGTTGTTACCGGACGAGTGACTGATCAGGTTTTGCAGTTGTTTCTGCAGGGTTCTGCGATTAGGCAGGCGCGTCAGGTAATCGTATTGCGACAGGCGCATGATCTGGGCCTCGGCCTTCTGTCGCAGGTTGAGGTGGCGTTCAATTGAAGCGAGTAACTGGTTGGCCGTGCGTACCCAGAGCCCTAGTTCATTCTGGCTGTGTCCTTTCGGCATGGGTAGCTTGTGCATTCCGGGTTGATCCGGGTTGATTCTGGAAAGGTTGCGAATCAACCGGTTCAGTGGGCGGGTAAGGATGACGGTGTAAATCAGATAGAGCATCATGGCCATCAATATGGCTCTGATGATACCGGATAGAAGAATGATAAAAGATCGCTGAATGAACTCCCGACCGTAATAGGCTGTGTCTATTGCCAGCAGTAATTCGCCGTAATATTCACGGCCTGGTTCGTTATCCTGGAGAGGTATCCGGTAAATCCGTATCGGGTCAAAGATATAGTCGGAAAGCTGACGGTAGTGAGAAGTCGACAGGGGGCGTTCAACAACCGCCAGCTCCGGGGCATCAGGAAGTTTGATCGCTGCAACATGTACGGACTGGTGCTCGAGAAGCCCGGTCAGTATTTCCTTGCCCATCTTTGGTTCCAGTCGATAGGCGGATCTCATGGCGGGCTCTCTGATCATAGCCATCATCTGTCGGGATTCGGAGTCGATGGCGGTGCTGGACTGGCGGGCGTCGATGATGATTTGAACCAGGCTGAGGGCGATGCCAAGAATACAGGCAGCCAGCAATACAGCCTTAAGCAGTTTTGCTGATAGTCGTTGTCTGGGGCTAGAGCCTTTTTCAGTATCCATACTTTTCGACTTATCTAATTGCCGCCCATTCAGATGCGTCTGCTTTGAATTACTGTTACTGATCTGAATACTGCCGGCACTAACATCCCTGGATATGAGAACACCCTAAGAGAAGCGGGCCGTATGGCCTGAGGCTGATTATGGGGTTCAGGATTGTTTAATGCTCGTGACCTTAACTATAGGAATTTAAATGCACTTTCCTAATACGAAATTGTAATTTTTGAAGGGGTTTTTCAACGTGATTTTTATTAGGGCAGATAATTGTCGAGATGGTTTTATATAGCGCTTATGAATAAAAATTTGCTGTTTTTTTGGCTTTTTCTGTTTTTCATTAGTTAAAGATCTGCTTCAGCAATCTGTATATTTCCAAAAGATATAGAAGCAGTGTTTTTAGATTTTTGGGTTGTCTAGTCTGGTAAATAGTCTTTGTTGAAAATGTCTAGTACATCTTTTCTTCTGACTATCAGAAGGCAGTAATGGATGATGATGGAGCATTTGGTAATGGAATACGCGACTTGGCACAATCAATCCTGTGACGTTATTTCTTTGAATGACCAGTTCAACGCGGATACCGTGAATGACGTCAGGTCGCACTTTGATTATTTGATTGGAGAGTGCGCAGGTGATGTTCTGGTGGATATGAGCTCTGTAAAGGAGTTGGATTCTTCGGGAATAGGTGCTCTTGTCTTTCTCTATAAAAGACTGAAGGTTGAAAATCGCCAGCTGGCGCTGCTGGGTGTTCATGGTAAGCCTGATGAGTTGTTGAACATGCTTAGAATCAATCAGACGATTAAACAGTATGACAACGTAGATGATTACTTCTCCAGCCAATGAGTCCTATTTTGATAAAGTTGTTCAAAATCTCCTTCAACCTGCAGGCTTAGTCTGCAGGTTTCTTGTTTGTTTGTCTGTTTGTCTGATTACATCATGCACAATATGGCCAGAGCCATCTGAGCGGGTGCTAAGCCTTTCCGAAAGACGCGTTGAAATTCCTCCCGAACTCGATCACGACTATCTCACCTCTCTGCTGGAAATAAGTAAAGCAAGGCTTGGTTACATCATTGAAGGCGGTGCTGAATTCTGTATTCCAGGTCAGGTCAAAAAAATAAGGAAAGAACTTTTGCTGGCCAGGCAGGAGATAGATGGGAACCTGCTTCTTGATGCTCAAATCAGTATTGTCCGCTCCATAGACCAGCTTGATTACAGTGTTCAGCTGATGAAAAGCTTGTTCGAAACCACTGAGTGTTTTTCTGAATATTCGAGAAGCGAAGAAGATGTTGATCAGGGATATAAGCTCGTCAATGAGCTGGCTGCAATATTGAACTGTGAATGTGAACAACTGGATGATGAAAGTGTGTTAACGAAATCTTTTGAGAAAAGACTTGCTAGGGTTGCAGATGTACTCGATATGCATCCGGAGATGATTTTGACTGTCTATTCAATGCGTGATGAAACTGTCCTTGAAGGGGTTGTTGGTTTTTTAAAAAGCCGGGGTGTTCGAAAAGAGCAGTATTTGACGAATAAGACAAGTGATCAGGCCGTGATTGCTGGTGGCAATACATTGGGTTTCGAATTGCAAGTTGCTGTAGACAGTAAGTATTTTGAACTCAAAAGCTGGAGAGATTCAGTGATCATTAAATCATCCATTATCAGGAGGTAGCATGATGACCAGGTGGCTTCTTGCTTTGCTGTTTGTTGTGCAGCCTCTTGCTTATGCGGAGAATAGTGTAGACAGGGTGATTGTGCTTTCTGATGAAGGCAGGCCTTTAATGCCTTTTATCACGTTGGATGATGACTTGGTTCTGAAGGTGTCAGACAGTAAGCAGATTAATTTAAAGAATATTCCTGTTGAAAAGATAAGTGAGCTGGTCAAAGGAAAGCTGGCCCCTGACTTTTCAGTAGGTAATGTGAAACTGTACAGGGATCAGGATCTGATCAAGGTTACGGTTCTTGGTGATCTTGACGAGCCCGGGAACTTCAGGCTGCCGAAAGAGTCCAGCCTGGCCGATGCCAACTTGTATAATGACCTGTTCGATGCCTCTCGCTTCAGTTCAAGCATGACTTTGATTCGAAAGGGCGCCAGGAAGGTGGTTTCCGAAGCAGATTTTGCCAGTACTGATGTTCAGAATGGCGATATTTTGATGATTTCCCTTGAGCGGAAGAGAACCGTTGCTTTACCGCCGGGTTCAGCCACCAAACCGGAGAAAGTTGCGCCAGAAAAAAGCAGAACCAGCAAACAGCCCAAAGAGCAGCTAGTGGCTGAAAAAGATAAACAGGTGACAGCGGCACCTGTCAAAGCAGCAGTGAGTGGGAAGGAAGCAAATCATCAAACTGAAGAAAGACAGAGCGTGACTTCCGGTCAGCTTGCCGAAAAGCGGCCAGCTGAGACAGGCAGGGCAGCTTTGGTTGAAGGTTTTCCTGCTGACTCTGTAAAAGAGGGCAGCAGCTCTCTGGATCAATACAACGTTGTCAGTTTGCTGAAAGACTATCCGTTGCAGCCTGGCGACATCCTCATCATCAACCTTCCGGGCGAAACTGGCTTTAATACCGATTTTCTTATTAACCGGGCTGGCGAGATCACTCTGCCTGAAGTTGGGCAGCTGACCGTTGTTGGTAAAACACTGTCTGAAACGGAAAAATTGATATACGACAAGCTCTCGGATGTATACCTCAGCCTGGATAAATTAGGTGTGTTGCTGAAGGAGAAAAGGTTGCTGGTGACAGTCCTGGGTTACGTCAACAGCCCCGGTGAAGTGGAGTTATCCAGTCATGGCAATGTGCAGACTGCGATCAATGCGGCTGGAGGTCTCATTGATGGTGCTCAGCTGGATAAGCTGCAATTACAGCGTGAGGACGGCGCTCAGGAATTTAACTACAAGCGATACCTGGATACCGGTGATCCACTGCTGATTCCGACACTCCGTTCCCTTGATACCATTTTTATACCTTCTTCGCCTGAGCTGGGTAATGTTCAGGGCGATGTCATTAACAATGGTTCTGTCGATAGCGGGATGGATCCCACCGATGACCGCAGTGCAGTAAAAGTGTTTGGTGAAGTTTTGAAGCCAAGCAGCTTTCCCTTCAAAGAGTCCATGAATATTGTCGATGCCCTGTTGCGGGCAGGTGGTGTTACCCGATATGCCAATGTTGAGCAGATTCGTCTGATCGATGGTGACAAACCTATTATGTTCAACCTGAAGGAGTACCTTGATCGGGGCGATGAATCCGCATTGCTCAGGCTGAACGAGGGGGCAACGATTTTTGTTCCCAGGCTGGTTGAAGTCGTCAAGGCTGGCGCCAGTGTCGTCTATGTGATGGGGCAGGTGCGAAGCCCAGGAGCCTTTAGAACAGGTAAAAATGTCGGCTTCCTGGATGTTCTTGCCAATGCTGGTGGCCCAAACCGCTATGCTGATACCACGATGCTCAGGTTGTTGAGAAATAACGGCGATGTTATACCGTTTAACCTGCAGGATTACACCGAAGGTATGGTCGCTGAACTGCCGAAAATCATGCCGGGTGACGCTATTTTTGTTCCGGAGAAAGGTGTTGAAGTTGATCGGACCTGGTTGAAACTGCCAACCAGTCAGTCCATTCAGCTTCTGGGAGCAATACTAAAACCCGGACGTTATGAGTACTCCCCAAAGGTCACCTTCATGGATCTTATTGCCCACGCCGGTGGTCCCAATAAAGATGCCGACCTGGCTAATGTCCGCATTGTCGAATCAGGTAAGGATGGTCAGGCTGTTAGCCGGGTATTCAACCTGCAGAGTTTTCTTGACCGAGGGGGTAACTGGGACTCTCTACCCAAGTTATCTGGAGGTTTAACCATCATTGTCCCGGAGTTGCCCAAGAGCCCTGCGGACAACAAAGCTAACTGGATCAAACTGTCGAGTGAACAGTCCATTTACATCATTGGGGCGCTGCAGGCTCCCGGTCGTTACGCTTTCAACCATCAGTTTGATCTGTTGGACATCTTATCTGCGGCTGAAGGTCCGACAGAAGATGCAGACCTGTCTGATGTCAGGGTCATTCATAGAAATGGCACTTCACCCCGGGTCAGCAAGCTGGATCTGGTCAATTATTTCGAAACCGGTGATGAATCGCTGCTGGCTACAGTAGAGCCGGGAGATACCATTTTCGTGCCTTCCCGCAATCGCATCTGGACCCAGAAAGATAAAGAGAAAATGGTGAGGGTGCTGGGGGCAGTGAAAAATAGTGGCCGTTATGAATTCAGCTCTGAAATGAGCATTCTGGATATTCTGGCCGAAGCCGGGGGACCGACAAAGACGGCATTTATAGAAAAGATCATCGTCGTCAATGCCTCATGTTGTAAAAACCAGGCTTATACCTTTGACCTGATGGATTTCATGAAAGATCCCGATGCTTCACATCTGCCAGTGTTACGACCGGGCGACACCATCTACATACCTGACGTAGCCAACACACAATTTGCCTATTTCATGGATGCCATCAAGGACACCCTGAGTATTGTATCCCTGATCAGTCTGACCAAGTCTCTGATAGCTGGCTCGGCGTTTTAAAGGCATTTATCCTGGTTGCAAAGAGGGTCTTTTCAGTATGATCAAGCTGCCAATCAATTACCTGGAAGTTGAGGCGGTATACGCCAATACCATAGGCCGGGGTATGCGCTCACTGTCGGTAACATCCACCAACGGCGGGGAAGGTTGCAGTACACTGGCCTATGCCATGAGTATCAGGGCTGAAGCTGATGACAAGCACACATTACTGGTGGAGATGAACATGCTCCATCCGGAGCTGGGGGATCTTTCCGGGCATCTGCATACTGACTGGCTTCCCAATCCGGGCTCGGCAGATCAGTGCATCATGCATGACGATGAGGCTCTGATCGATATTCTGCCGGCTCCCTGTGACACCGACGCGATTATGTTTCGTAACATCAACAGCATGAACAAGCTGATGGAGCACTGGCTGGAACAGTATGACGTTGTCGTTTTTGATACGTCGCCACTCAATGCTATCAACAGGAATAACATTCCTGCTGAAACGCTCTGTGCAATGGCTGAAGGAACCATAATGGTAGTTCTGGCTGGTGTAACAGGAAAAACAGACCTGCAGGCTGCGGTAGAGAAATTACGCTTTAATGAAGCGACACTGGTTGGATTTGTATACAACGATATTCATAATCCCCGCCTCGCCGATGAGCTGGTTCGCAAGACCCATCGCTTCGATCAGCTGTTTCCAAAGACTATGGCGAAAATGAGGAGGTACATCAGAAACTCGTCGTTTCTGAATATAGAACTGTAGTTCCCTGTTTCATTCCTGAATCCGTGACTTCAAATCGATAATAATCTTCTGAAACCCAGACAGAGCAAGCTCTGAAGGGTAAAATACATCCCTCTCAGGATTTCACCTGTCGGGTGCGTTTTTGTGAAACTGAAAATCGAACAATCTGACACCGAGTTCTATACCCCAACAGCGGGGCTA
>JBPCXN010000304.1:0-35146 GCA_051008495.1 Endozoicomonas sp.
GTATTGATGCTCTGAAAGATGATTTCATAAACGAAACAGTCGTGGTCTTTAAAAAGCAGGTCAAAAATGTTGGTTGGAAACAGCAGATGCTGATCAAACTCAACAGGACTATCCTTGAATTTTGGTGGTGGTGACATCTGGCATCATTTGGGTCGATTTAAGGCTTATCATAACAGATAAGCCTATTCTCGGTCAGCCTCCTAGGGGATGACGGGAAGCTGGAGGCGAACCAGGGGTAGTATTTCAATTGCACCTCCCTGAGCGCCATCTGTTTTATTGCTGTCACGGCTGACACTGTTTTTTGACAAAATCTATAAAAGCCCGCTCAGCCAGGGACAGGTAACCGTTCCTGCGCCAGGCCATGGCGATGTTGAGATACACCGGTTCAGAAAAAGGCACGGACACTATACCCTGCTCATGTTCTGTCACCATCTCCAGCAGGGCTGTAATGGCAAAGTTGTTGCGAACAATTTTCAGGATCAGTGGCAACAGGTTGGTTTCAAAAGCCAGTTTCGGGCTCAGCCGGTGCCTCTGACAGATTTCATCAATATGTTCCCGGTGAAAATAGCCCGGCTTGAACAGCACCAGCTCTTCATTGAAAAAATCGGGAAAGGACAGTGATTTTCTCCGACTGAATTCATGTTCTTCCGATACTACAGCCACCATCTGTGACGTCAGGACGGGTTCTGTGACAAGGCTTTCCGGCACCTCACCACAATTGATGATCCCAAGATCCAGCTCGCCATTGATCAGCATCCGCCGGACCGACTCAGCGCCTCCTTCCACCAGGGAGAACCTGATTCCCGGATACCGGCTCCTGAACCCCATCAGGATTTCCGGAAAAAAATAAGAGCCCAGCATACTGGGAATGCCCAGGCGCACCTCCCCTTTCTCCAGACCTTTCAGCTCGGCCATGGCCAGACTGGCATCATCCATCTGCTGCAGAATCAGCCGGGCGTGATCAAGAAGAACACGGCCCTCCGGTGTCAGCGTCACTTGTCGTTCGTTGCGATGAAACAGTGGCACTTCCAGCTGCTGCTCCAGCTTTTTTATCGCCACACTCATGGCTGGCTGGGCGACATTCAGCTGTCTGGCGGCGCGGGTGAAGTTGGCGGTTTCGGCTATGGTGACGAAATAGGTCAGGAAGCGGGTGTTCAAAATTATAATCTCTAATTATCACTATCATACTTTTTATATATTTTTATTATCACTCAGTGGTTGTTAAGGTTCTAGTACCCCGTCTGCTGCCATTTGATAGGTTCAGCTCAAATCAGACGGGGTACTGGCATTCACCGGATAACCACCAGCCCAATGATTGATGTAAATACGCCTGACTATCGCCGTGCCGTCCTCGCCCTGTCGTTAGGGGCCTTCCTGGTATATTGCAACCTTTATCTGTTCCAGCCTCTGCTGCCATTGATGGCGGAGGACTTCCAGGTCAGCGCCATGCAGATCAACTGGCTGATGGCAGCAGGTACACTGGGTCTGGCTGTTGCATTACTGCCCTGGGCCATCCGCTCTGAAACCATAGGTCACTATCGGGTAATGATGATCAGCCTGATGTTGCTGCCACTGGTGAGCCTGACGGTTTTCCTGGCTAACGGTCTGCCCATGCTGACCCTGGCCCGAGCTGTAACTGGTGCCTCGCTGGCTGGCTTCACAGCTGTTGCTGTCGCCTATATGGCGGAGGAATTCTCGCCGAGGGCCCTGGTCATGGCAGTAGGGGCTTATATCAGTGCCAGCTCTATGGGGGGCATTGGTGGACGTCTGTTCGGAGGCATGGTTTCTGACTTCTGGAGCTGGCAACATGCCGTGGCAGGTATGGCATGCCTGAGTACAGCCGGAGTACTGCTGGTTTACCGGCTATTGCCAAAGCCGAAACACTCCACCCCCTCCGCCGAACATTCTCTGAAAGCTCACGCCCGGAATATCATCAGGCATACAAACAGTCACGAACTCTGGTTTGCAATGTTGGCAGGTGGCCTGAACTTCGCACTGTTCGTCAACGTCTATTCCGTTATGGGGTTCCGGCTGGTCGCCCCTCCCTATTCCCTGCCGGTCAGTTGGACATCCATGATTTTTCTTTGCTACCTGAGCGGCACTGTGACATCCAGACTGAGTGGGTTCTGGCGGCAGAAATACAGCGCTACCAGTGGCATGATTCTCGGCACGACGGTCTGTGCCCTGGGAGTTTGGGTAGCTGCGTATGAATCCCTGACGGCAATGATTGCTGGCCTGCTGCTGATCAGTTCCGGTGCCTTTCTCACCCACTCCCTGGCCTATGGCTGGGTCAGTCAGAAGGCAATAACCGCCAGGGCCACCGCAACCGCCCTGTACCTGGTGCATTACTACGTAGGCGGCAGCCTGGGAGGATTTTTCCTCATCGCCTGCTGGGAACACAGTGGTTGGAACGGTGTTCTCGCAGGCGCAATGATGATATGCCTGCTTGTCTATGCACTCTGTTTCTCTTTGAAAAAACATGAGATAACAGCAAGGAAGGCTGACCAACCTCTGGTCGCAAAAACACAATAACTTTCACCCCTGTACACCAAGCATCCTCCTGTCAACACTGTGAATGGGGGAAAACAGAAATCTTAACTTTCATTTAGTTTTCGTTCAGGGAAAGGGGAGTACTATGCCCGCAGTTCTGGCTGCTTGGAGCCTGTCGGACTTAAGCTTTCGAGCATGCTCCTTGTGGTAAAGAGTCAGTAGAGTGAGTCAGTTTTTTCATTGGATTTGAGCGAATAGTTGACCTATTTAAGCAAATTCAACGGAAAAACTGGCCGCTCTTTCTGGATTTCAGGCCGAAATTGCCTTAAGTCCGACAGACTCCTGGAGCCAACCGGAGCGCTTTATGCCGTCCTGCAATATCATCACAGACACACGACGGTTATGTAATTTTTTTGAGAGGACACCATGTCTTTATTGTTTGATCAATCTTCGGAACCTCCGTCTCCCATGGCGGGCAACAGATAGTGGATCGACCTTAAAGACGACGGCGATCCTGCGAAGTGTCTGTTGCCTGCCTGAGAAACGGTAACAACAGAACACTGAAACCTATACGCAGGATATTGCCATGCTGACTCAAACCCGTGCCGGCGCTATTGCCGCCAATAACTTCACTGACACCTGTGCAGAGGTTCAGAGTGAATACCTGAACCAGTCCGTGATGACCCATTTCAACGCTCGCATCAGCTGGATGGTGGTGCTGGCGCTGTTCGGGTTCATCTCCGGCTACATCATTACCTCTTTCGAAGATACCCTGTCTTCTCTGCTGATTCTGGCCGTCTACATTCCCATGATTGCCGACAGTGGTGGCAACAGTGGCAGCCAGGCAGCATCTGTAGTGATCCAGGCACTGGCCAGAAATGACCTGCACCCCGGCCTGTTTGGAAAAATTCTCTGGAAAGAGCTGCGCATTGGCCTGATGACAGCTGGCGTTCTCTCCATCATTGCTTTCTGCAAGGTGGCACTGCTCAGTGGCGACGCCGCCATGCCCATGGATACATCACTGTTCTACGTGGCTTTCGTGATTTCCCTGGCGCTGGCTGTGCAGATTATTCTGTCCACTATGATCGGCTCCATGATTCCACTGATTGCCGCTCACTTCGGCAAGAACCCGGCTGTTATGACCAGCCCCATGCTAACCAGCATCGTCGATATCTCCGGCATGCTGATCTACTTCGGCCTGGCCACTTCCATGCTGAATATTTGAGTAAGGGTTTGTCTGAAAACAAATTTCTGATTTCTCCAGCGTCCTAAGGCGGGGACCCACTGATCGTGACAGATTCCCACCTTTGTGGGAATGACTTCAGGCCGGTACTTTTTGTTGTGCCGCTTCCCTTACTGATGCCCCCAATTCAATTTCCCTTATGGTGAAGTCCCAGAAGTAAGCATCAGCCCGCCTGTACAAATCAGAAAGTAGCCACTATGTTCATGACTATGAAAGTGGACTCTTCTACTCCTTCTAGGAGTCTGTCGGACTTAAGCTTTCCAGCATACTTTTCATGGAAAGAGAGTAGAGCGACTCAGATTTTTCGATGGATTTGTGCGAATAGTTGACCTATTCAAACAAATTCATCGGAGCTGCCAGAAAGCTAAAGGCTGCGGCCGCTCTTTCTGGATTTCAGGCCGAAATTGTCTTGAGTCCGACAGCCTCCCAGACTCTATAACAGTTCTTGAACCACCCAGGTAAAGATAATGGCAGGCTCACTGAGATTGTTTCTATCTGTTCCCACTTTGTTTTTTAGTTCAGTACTACTCGCTCTGTCAGGTGAGAGTGACACCTTCTTTGGAAAAAATGGAGCAAAAACTGGCTCTTTCGACAAGAAAGAAAAAAGCATGGTAAGTCTAAAGATCCATGACCTCCACAAATCTGAGGCTGGAGAATATTGCGGGTCAGCAACGGTGAAAGTTTCCTGTTACGACACTGGGTCGTCAATGGAATTTACATACGAGAGCTGTCAGGTCAATGAACCAGCTGTGCGTAAAGCTTTACTTAGTGACTTTTTTCAATTTTACAAATCATCGGTTGGTAATAAGAATGATCAACCGCCAGTGAGCGGTTTATTGGTTCGCCCTGCCGAAAAACTGAGCAAGGAGCAACAGAAAAAGTTTGTTGACCATGTTGAAAGTCTGCTTGTAACCACTAAGCGAGAGCAGACTGTTCCCAGAATTGAGTCGCTGGCTGACTATATGAAGGATAAGCAGTATCAGCTAAGCAGTTTGATGGAAGCCGCCGATAAAGACGACAGTTCCTTTCGCACCCGGAGTGTGGTGGCTGATTTCAACAAGCCGCAACTATCAGCCGAGCTGGGCGTGGCCAGAGTTGAGGTCATGGCGAGATTGGAAAGGTGGCTGGAGTATAAGCCCTCCCTTCGGGAGCAAAGCGTGAGGGACGCCCTGGAGGAGCTGCAAAGTCTGGCGCTGGTGCAGGAAATACCTGACGAGCTGGAAGATTTGTACGAAACCGCGGGAGAAGCGTTCGCGCTTCTCTACCTGAAACTGCAGGGATACCTGACTGAAGAGAGCAAAGGTTCCAGGGCATTCTCTGACTTCTCCAAAACGGCTCTTGACTATTGGTACAGCAATCCCATCAGTGAGCTGCAAAAAACCTTGCCTAAGTGTTTCGCTGTCTGGCAAAGCATATCTTTCGGCTCTGCCTTGCTGCCTCCACTTCGTTAAGCTTCAAAAGTGACTGTAGCTCAGTAAAACAATGGGGCGAAAACAGTTCGCCCCGAACACTTTCCCAGGACTCTTAATTGCCGGTCTCTTTCATCGAGTGAGCCACAAAACGGGTTTCCGTAATTTTCCATTCACCCTCTATCCGGCGGTATTTGTCTTCATAAATACCTCCAAGCTGACGTGTAGCCCCGGTATTCCCGTCGATATTAAAGAAGTACAGGGCCCAGCGACCGCTGGCAAAATCATCAACAACAGAAATCTCAGGGTTAGCTCCATGATGCAGGTCAATCACATGCTCATGGCAAGCCATATCCTGGTACAGCGTCACAAAGCTGTCGCGGTCTGTGAATTTTCCCACGGGGCCGTAGTCAATCAGGATTTCCCCTTCAGAGAAACAGTTGCGAATGGCTTCAACTTCCTTGAGATCACAGGCATTGAGGTATTTGTGCTTGAGCCGACGGATATCCTCGAGGGCTTCCAGCTGTTCAATTCGTTGCTCAAGAGTCATGCGCCGGTCTCCACGTTATCTTCATAGGACCAGTAAGCCTTCATGGAGATAATTTTGCCTTCGTCGTTGAACTTCATAACGTCGATGACATTGATGATCATGGTGCCTTCTTCGGTAACAGCCCTGACCACAAAAGGCATGGCGCCTTCGTTTGCGGTTGTCGTCCTGACCTGACCGGTCAGCTCAGCGTTTACCTTCATCTGGCCAAGACCGTTCCGGTAGAATGCATCAATAGCTTCGATGCCCACATACGGCTCAGTGCCAACCGGATCTTCTACTGTCGCATTGTCAGCGTATAAGGCGATGATACCGTCGATATCCGAGGCATCGACCAGCTGAATGTACTTCTCCAGGGTTCCCTTGATTATCTTGGTGCTTATCATTGTTATTTTTCACCTTTGTTAAAGAAGAAGCGGTGTCGGATTACGCCTACGGCTAATCCGACCTAGGAGCCTGTCGGACTTAAGACAAATTCGGCCTAAATTCCAGAAAGAACGGCCCAATTTTCCGATGAATTCGATTGAATAGGTCAACTATTCGCACGAATCCATCGAAAAATTTGACTCGTTCTACTGAAATTTATGCTCGAAAGCATAAGCCCGACAGGCTCCTAACAATCAAACAACCTCGAACAGACCGGCTGCGCCCATACCGCCACCGATACACATGGTCACGACAACGTATTTCACGCCCCGGCGCTTGCCTTCCAGCAGGGCATGACCAACCATCCGGGCGCCTGACATGCCAAAGGGGTGACCAATGGCGATGGCACCGCCATTGACGTTCAGGTTCTCATTGGGGATGCCCAGCTTGTCCTGACAATACAGTACCTGGGCGGCAAAGGCTTCATTCAGCTCCCAAAGACCAATGTCGTCCATCTTCAGGCCGTTGCGCTTCAGCAGTTTGGGAATGGCGTAAACCGGACCAATGCCCATTTCGTCTGCTGCACAGCCAGCAATAGAGAGACCACGATAGATACCCAGTGGCTCCAGACCTTTCTGTTCCGCCAGAGTACTGCTCATCAAAACGGAAGCAGAGGCGCCGTCGGATAGCTGCGAAGAGTTACCGGCTGTGACAAAGCGACCTTCTTTCACCCAGTTCCCATCTTTCCAGACAGGCTGCAGGGAGGCCAGACCTTCGAGAGTTGTCTGTGGGCGATTGCATTCGTCCTGGCTGATAGTCACCTGCTGATAACTGACTTCCTTGGTTTCTTTATTAAAGACACTCTTGGTGGTCGCCATGGGGACGATTTCATTATCGAACAGACCGTCGCGCTGAGCCTGGGCGATACGCTGCTGGCTTTGCAGGCTGTAAATATCCTGGGCTTTCCGGCTGATGCCATAACGCTCGGCAACAATCTCGGCTGTTTCGATCATTGGGATATACGCCGTTGGATCAATATCCAGCACGGTTTTAGAAACGTTGCGGTAGCTGTTCTTGTGCTTGGTCTGAACCAGTGAGATCGATTCAAGGCCACCGGCCACAGCAATATCGATCTCATCACACATAATGCTCTTGGCGGCAGTGGCAATGGTCATCAGGCCGGATGAACACTGACGCTCCATGGCCATGCCGGAAACTGTGTCAGGTAAACCGCCTGCAACAGCACACAGACGACCAAGGTTGTAGGCCTGGGTGCCCTGCTGGGCAGCTGCGCCAATCAATACATCATCGACTTCACCTGGCTCAATGCCAGCACGCTTGACCGCTTCACGGACGACGTGGCCGCCCATAGCCGGTGCTTCGGTGTCATTAAAGGAACCGCGAAAAGATTTGCCCATTGCGGTGCGTGCTGTAGAGACAATAACGGCATCTTTCATCATCTAGCCCTTTGTTATTCTGTAATTCGGTTCAGCGTCGGATTACACCTACGGCCAATCCGACCTACGGCTCTATTACACGGCAGGGTAATACCGGGAAATGGTGTCAACGACACAGGCCGGACGATCCTCCCCTTCAATCTCAACAGTCACCCTGACCGTTGACTGTACGCCGCCTTTTACATCCTCAACCTTGATCAGCCCTCCTACACCCCGGATGCGTGAACCTACCTTCACAGAGTTAGGGAAGCGCAGTTTGTCAGTGCCGTAATTCACCCCCATGCTGATACCCTGTACATCAATGATCTCGGGCAGGAACAGGTTTACCAGTGACAGTGTCAGGTAACCATGGGCGATGCAGGCGCCAAAAGGCCCGTCTTTCGCCTTTACCGGATCAACATGAATCCACTGGTGGTCGCCGGTCGCTTCGGCGAACAGGTTGATGCGTTCCTGGTCTATGGTCAGCCAGTCACTTTTGCCAAGAACCTCTCCCACCTTGTCTTTAAGCTCAAAGGGGGTTTTGAAGACAGAAGCCGCTTGTTTTTCGCTCATTGTTATTACGCTCTCTGGCTGCTGGCTGAAATGATTTCACCGGTCATGTAGGAACTGTAATCACTGGCCAGGAACATCATGATATTGGCGATTTCCCAGACTTCCGCCGCACGACCAAAAGCTTCTCGGGAGGCCAGCTGATCCAGCAGCTCTTTGGGAGCGGATTTTCTGAGGAAATCATGCAGGGCAATACTCGGGCTGACAGCATTGATGCGAATGCCATGTTCTGCTGCCTCTACCGCTGAACAACGGGTCAGTGCCATAACACCCGCTTTGGCCGCCGCGTAATGAGCCTGCTCTTTCTGCGCTCTCCATCCCAGCACAGAAGCATTGTTGACGATTACACCAGCCTTGCGCTCCATCATCTTCGGCAGCATGGCGCGGGTCATGCGCATGGTTCCGGTCAGTGTGACATCCAGGACCCGGCTCCACTCAGCATCTTCCATGTCCACCAGCAGTTTGGAACCACCCAGGCCGGCGTTATTAATCAGAACATCCACGCCACCCAGCTTCTCTTCTGCGACAGCCACCAGGGTCTGAACCTGTTCTTCATTGGTGACATTGCAGACCTGCCCGAAAACATCAGCCAGGCCGGTTTCAGCCCTGATCTTTTCCACAGCCTCGTTCAGACGGCCTTCATGGATATCACTGATCATCAATGCACGACAGCCCTCTTCCGCTGCACGCACTGCAGCCGAGAAGCCAATGCCAGCACCGGCTGCAGCGGTAATCAGCACAGACTTGCCTTCCAGCAGGTTATGGCCTTTGACGTACTCTGGAATCAGCATTGTGACTCACTCCTTAGTTCACTTCTTATTAGAAAAAAATACCGCCTGACTCACAGCAGGAGGCAGGCGGTATTTTTCAATCAGTTCTTGCCTTTAGGTTCCCTGGGCATGCCCAGGGCGCGCTCGGCGATGATATTTCTCTGGATTTCGTTACTGCCGCCATAAATGGTGTCAGCACGGGAGAACAGGTACATGGCCTGCAACCGGTTCAGGTTGTAATTCTCACTGTCACTGCCTGCATCCAGGATTTCAGAATCCGGCCCCAGCACATCCATGGCCAGTTTGCCCAGGCTGGCATGCCAGGTGGCCCAGTACAGCTTGTAGATCATCGCTTCTTTCTGCAGGGAGCCGTCTTCGCCTCCTGAGAGCATGCGCAGGGAGTTGTAACGCATGATGCGCAGCCCCATCCAGGCATCGGCGATGCGCTGTCGTATGCTGGGGTCTTCAGCGGAACCGTTTTCTTTGGCGATGCGAATAACTTCGTCCAGCTCGTTCTGGAACAGCATCTGTTGCCCAAGGGTTGAAACGCCTCGCTCGAAACCCAGCAGCGCCATGGCGATTTTCCAGCCTTCACCGGGCTGGCCGACAATGTTTCCCGCATCGGTCTCGGCATTGTCGAAGAACACTTCGTTGAACTCGGAAGTGCCGGTGATCTGTTCAATGGGACGGACCTCGATTCCCGGCTGATCCATCGGCACCAGCAGGAAAGACAAACCTTTATGGCCGACACTGCCCGGTTCTGTTCTTACAATCGCAAAACACCAGTCGGATTCATGGGCGTTGGAAGTCCAGACTTTCTGGCCGTTGATCAGCCACTTGTCACCAGCATCATTCAGTGCTGCACGGGTTTTGACATTGGCAAGGTCGGAACCGGCACTGGGTTCGGAATAACCCTGACACCAGAGTTCCGTGGCATTGCGGATACCGGGTAGGAATTTCTGTTTCTGTTCTTCGGTACCAAAGGCAAGAATGGTGGGGCCTGCCAGACCTTCACCGATATGCCCGACATGCCCTGGACCACCGGCGCGGGCGTATTCTTCGTTGAAGATCACCTGCTGATTGATGGAAAGGCCACGACCGCCATATTCTTCCGGCCAGCCAACACAACCCCAGCCGGATTTCGCCATATGCTGTTCCCAGCGCTGACGCTCATCGTGGAACATGTGCTCATCACCGGGGCCACCGCGGAACCGGACCTTCTCGAATTCACCGGTCAGGTTTTCCTTGAGCCAGGTGGCAACTTCCTGGCGGAACTGTTCGTCTTCAGGACTGAAGCTAATCTTCATCAGGCAGTCTCCCCCAGAACAACTTGTGCAATCTTTTCCCGGTGCGCCGCAGCAGATCCCAGGAAGGTTTCAGTGGACTTGGCCCGTTTGAAGTACAGGTGCGGATCGTATTCCCAGGTTATTCCGACACCGCCGTGTAACTGGATCGACTCTGCCGCACACTGGAAGAAGGCGTCGGAACAGTAAGCCTTCGCTAATGATGAAGCCTCCGGCAGTTCAGCACCGACATCTCCGCCAAACAAAGCTTCATGAGCGACACAGGCGGCATAGTAAGTAGCGGATTTGGCGCATTCCACCAGCACCATCATATCGGCTGCACGGTGCTTAATGGCCTGAAAACTGGCAATGGAGCGACCAAACTGAACCCGCTCCTGGGTGTAGTCAACACTGATGTCCAGAGCCTGACGGGCGCCACCACACTGTTCAGCAGCCACGGCAATCGCTGCCAGTTGCAGTACCTTATTCAGAGCCGCCCAGGCTTTACTTTGCTCTCCCAACAATGAGTCAGCACTGATAAAAACGTTATCCAGGGTGACTTCCGCCTGCCTGCGGGTCTGGTCCATAGTGGGCGTCCACTTACAGCCCAGTCCTTCGGTATCAGCAGGCACGGCAAAAAGACTGATGCCATCTTCGCCGCTAGAGCCTGCATCTCTGGCAGCCAGAATTAACAGTCCGGCAGTGTGCCCATCGGGTACATATTTATAGGTTCCTGACAGCACATAGCCATCGCCTTCCTTGCGTGCAACCGCTTGAACACTGTCAGCATCCCAACGGTTTTCAGAGGTATAAGCGAGGGTAGCGGTCAGACTGCCTTCGGCGATCTGCGGCAGCCAGGTTTGCTTCTGTTCTTCATTGCCTGCTACCAGCAAAACGTTCACGCCCAGGCAGACAGTGGAAAAGAAAGGTGAGCACAGCAGCCGGCGGCCCATCTCTTCCAGCAGTACGGCCAGTTCGACATAACCCAGCCCCAGGCCGCCATACTCTTCAGGAATGTGTATCGCCTGCCAGTACATCTCGGAACACAGCCGGTTCCAGAGTTCTCCGTCAAAACCCGCCTCGGTGGTCATGGCCGCCCGGACAGCTTCGGAACCGGACACGTCCTGCAGAAAACTCTCGGCGGAGTCCCGGATCATGACCTGCTCTTCGGTAAAAGCGAACTCCATGGTTTACGCCTCTTATTTTTCTGATTGCTGCATACTTTGAACGGAAACCACAAAGGCTTAATCGTCAGAATGGACGATTTGCCTTTCCGTTCATCGACGCATTATGACCTTTCCGCATCATCGTGAAAGACTGTAAACTGTTGAAAAATAGCAGGTGCTCCGGCACCTTGATAAGAAAGGCAGTGAAGCCATGTTGCAGTCCATCCGAGTGAAGTGCCTGCGCCGCTTGATGAAAAGTTATATCGCTCTGAGCTGGCGCAGCAGGTTTGAGCCATCCGTCACGATCACCAACCGCTCCATTCCCGGCCCGCAGGGAGAGATCAAATTGCGGGTATACAGCCCAGAGGGTTCAGGTCCCTTCCCCGTCATCATCTACTTCCACGGCGGTGGTTTTGTACTCGGTGACCTGGATAGCCATGCTGGCCTCTGTGCCCAGCTCAGCGCTCAATCCAGCAGCGTTGTCGTTGCTGTCGATTATCGTCTAGCTCCTGAGCACCCATTCCCGGCAGCACCGGAAGATTGTCTGGCCGCTACTGAGTGGGTACTGACAAACAGGGAATCACTCAATGGCTTAAGCGACAGTCTCGTGCTTTCTGGCGACAGTGCCGGAGGTAATCTTGCAGCTGTTACGGCTTCAAGAATGGTCGAGCGCCACCCTGGCGCCATCAAAGGGCAGGTATTGATTTACCCTGTCATTGCCCATTACAGCAAGGTAGCTGATTCCGGTCATGGTAAAAAAGGCACACGCTGGTTTGGAAAGAAAACCGTGGTGCGTATGTGGAATACCTATTTTCAGGACAGTCCAGTACTGGAACCGGGTGAAACGGATCACCCTCTGGCCCATCCCATGCTGGCAGACCACCTGGATCGCCTGCCTCCGACCCTGATCATCACCGCCGGCATTGACCCTCTATGTGATGAAGGAACTGCTTACGCCAGGAAACTGACTTCGCTAGGGGTCTCAGTTCAGCACAGTCATTATGAAAACTGCATTCACGGTTTTATTGGCACTACCCCCAGTGAGGATCATCATCTTGGTGTCGGGAAAATCTGCGACTGGCTGCAGAAGCTGAACAATAACGGCCGCACTATTATTCCAGCAAACGTTTTCTGACGGACTACAATAGAACTCTGTCCGCTTCCGGAAAGTTCAATGAAACGTTTGCCCGCATTCTACCTTGGCCTGTTAACTGGCTTGAATGCACTTTCAGCAATAGCCTGCACAACAATCATTGCAGGCAGTAAGGCAACACAGGATGGTTCGATCATCATTGCCCGCAACTCAGACAGCGAAGGAGCCTGCGACCCTCTGAACATGATGAAGCATCCTGCCCGAACAGAAAGTTACACCTTTCATTCCAATTCGATAGAGAATCGCCACGCCCATAATCATTTCAATACAACACTGCCGGCCAACTCAACCGCCTATTTTGCTTTTCCAGACTGGGAAAGCCTGACAATGCCACAACCCTCAATGGAAGAGATAGGATCAAATGACAACAACGTGGCGATCACTGCAACAGAAAGCCTTCAAAACAGCCAGGCTGTCCTGCAGGTTGACCCCTATGTGACTGAGACAGGCATTACGGAGGATGGTATACCTTCCGCTATTCTGCCCCAGGCCACTTCAGCCCGGGACGGTATCCGTCTACTTGGGGGTTACATTGAAAAAGATGGAGCCGGTGAGGGGTTCGGCGTGGCAATCAGTGATAAAAAGGAAGCCTGGTATCTTGAAACAGCCTCCGGCCACCACTGGCTGGCCCAACGGATACCCGACAGGGCTTATTTTGTCTCTGCCAACCAGGGCAGGTTCAAGGACGTTGATTTCTCCGACAATAAAAAAGTCCAGTCTTCAGGTCTGCTGAATTTCCTGATCTCAAATGGACTTTATGATCCTGCCGAACCTTTCAACTTTTTTAAAATCTGCATGGAAAACAGCCTCAGCGACCACAGCTACAATTACCCCAGAGTGCGTCGACTGCTTAACTTATATTCCGATATTGACCATGACGACAACGATGGACTGTTCCCGGTATTCCCGGTACCCAGCCGGAAAATGACCGTCGCGTCTGTAGCAGCCGGGCTTCGTGATCACTACCAGGGCACAGCCCATGATGCCTACCAGAACCGGAACCCTGGTGATAACTGGCGTCCGATCAGCGTCATGAGAGCCTCGATATCCCATATAACCAGCATTCGGCACTGGCTTCCGAACGACATCGCCACCGTCGTGTTTATAGCCCAGGGGATGGCAGACCTCTCTGCCTACGTTCCTATATACCATGGGCTACAGACTACCCCTCAGGAGTACCAGGGGGCCACTGGCGAAGCAGACGACAATAGCCTGTTCTGGCAATACCGCAAGCTACAGGCCCTGGTTATGACAGACTACCCCCGCTTTGCGCCAAGGGTAAAAAAGGCAATTCAGACATTCGAACAGACAGTGGCCAGAATGCAGGTTGAGCTGGAAAAGAAATACCTGGAAATCTACCTTCAAAATCGTTCTCTTGCCAGAGGTGAGATTCAGGCGGCAACCGTTGATATTCTTCAGCTACAGGCCAAAATGCTCACCTCTTTGATTGATGAAATAGCACGGGAAGCTGGCCTTGAAAACCTGACTACTGCTGGTTACCAGAAACTTCTGACCAGGATTGAGCATGAATACCATTTCGAAAAGAAATAAGCTTCGAGCCGTTCCGGTCGTTCGTCGCTCTCTGAAGGAATCTTTCCTCAACATCTGCCGAACCAGTTAACTCCGCTGCCTCTTCTGAGCTCTTCTGAGCCAGAGCCATCTGGTTCAGCTGGAATCCCTGGGCGTGCCGGTCCGGCATAGCCTTTACCAGGAAAGCCTGCACAGTTTTATCAGCACCACTCCCAGTGATGACCATAATCAGGGAGTCAGGGAGATCTGCGACTGGCTAAAAAAAACTGAACGAGTAGCAATCTCATTGGCAATTTTTCAAGACATTCTTCCAGCGTTTTCCCGCCAAAATTTGACCTGCATCAAGCGCTGGTTAATTTGTCGCCTGATATTATGCCCCGCTGGTAAAAAAGGCTAAAAAGCATTAATTATGACAATGAAAAACTGGCTTGATCAGACTTTCATCTCGCCTGTCAAAAGACGCAGTTTCCTCAAGTGGAGCACTGCCCTGGGCGGAGCTGCTGCGGTTGCCGGCAGCGGTCTGCCACTGAAGGCGGTAGCCCGGTCTGAGTCCGAAAATAACACTGAATCTGCGCAAAACACCGTCTGGTCCGCCTGCATGGTGAACTGCGGCAGCCGTTGCCCCCTGCGTGTTCACACCACAGATGGCGTTATCACCCAGGTTGAAACAGACAACCGTGGTGACGACAAGGAATACGGCAAGCACCAGGTCCGTGCCTGCCTGCGTGGTCGCTCCATCAAGCATCGCGTCTACAACCCTGACCGACTGAAATACCCAATGAAACGTGTGGGTCGGCGTGGTGAAGGCAAGTTTGAGCGCATCAGCTGGGACGAAGCCCTGGACCTGATGGCAGACAAGCTGAAGTACACCATCGACAACTATGGTAACGATGCCATCTTCATGACCTACGGTTCCGGTACCCAGGGTAACCGTACCGACGGTAAGGATTCCTTCAAGCGTCTGTTCAACATGATGGGCGGTTTCCTGGATTACTACGGTAACTACAGCTGGGGCCAGATCATGATGGCCCTGCCGTTTACCTTCGGTAATAAAAAGCCACACGCTTACGGCAGTTTCACATCCGAGATTGAAAACGCGGAACTGCTGGTGATGTTCGGTTATAACCCTGCAGAAACCCGTATGAGTGGTGGTGGTGAAATCTACGACCACATGCATTCCGTGCGTAAAAAGAATGTCCGGACCATCATTATCGATCCTCGTTACACCGACACCATGCTGGGCAAGGAAGACGAGTGGCTGCCTATCCGTCCGGGTACTGATGCGGCACTGGTAGAAGCTATTGCCCACGTCCTGATTACCGAAAACATGGTCGATCAGGCATTCCTGGACAAGTTCTGCCAGGGTTACGACGAGAAAACCCTGCCTGCCAGCGCTCCGGCTAACGGTCACTACAAGGCGCACATCCTGGGTCAGGGTGCTGACGGCATTGAAAAGACCCCTGAATGGGCTGCTGACATCACAGGTATTCCGGCTACGAAGATTATTCAGCTGGCCCGTGAAATCGGTACTGCCAAGCCTGTTTACATCACCCAGGGCACTGGTATCCAGCGTCAGGCTAATGGTGAGCAGGCTTCCCGTGCCATCGTTATGCTGCCAATCCTGACCGGCAACATTGGTCTGCCAGGCACTAACACTGGTGACATGCCGGGTAACTTCAGCTACCCGGCAGCCCGCATCCCTGTTGGCGACAACCCGATCAAGGTTCGCGTGCCCTTCTTCAAGTGGGTCGATGCGATCTGGCGCCACGATGAAATGTCCGACATCACCGACGGCATTCAGGGTGGCGACCGCCTGGAGAACCCGATCAAATTCCTGATCAGTCACTCCGGCAACGTACTGATGAACCAGCATGCCAACCTGAACAACCAGAAGAAAATCATTGGTGATGAGAGTCTGGCCGAATTCATCGTGGTTGTGGATAACCACATGACCGCCAGCGCCCGTTACGCAGACCTGCTACTGCCGGATGTCACGACTATCGAAAACAACGAAGTCAGCTCCGATGGTTACTCTTCCGGTGTTATGGGTGGCCTGTTCCCGCTGGTTCGTGCCATCGAACCTCTGTACGAAACCAGATGTTCTTACGACATGTGTGTTGGTCTGGCTGAGCGCCTGGGCATCAAGGAACAATACACTGAAGGTCGCACCCGTGATCAATGGCTGGAGCATCTGTACGCAGGCGCTATGGCTAGAGATTCCCGCATCCCTTCTCTGGATCAACTGCGCAAAGACGGCCCATGGCTGATTATGGCGCCGGAAGAAGGCCGCATTGCCCTGGAAGATTTCCGTAAAGATCCGGTGAACAACCCGGTTGGCACCCCGTCCGGCCGGATTGAAATTTACTCCACCGGACTGGAGAAGATCGCCAACGAATGGATTCTGCCTGATGGTGATGTGATCACTCCGATCCCGCAGTATGTCAACGCCTGGGAAAGCCACCTTGACCCGAAGACCAGGGAATTCCCACTGCAGCTGGTTGGTTACCATACCAAAGGTCGCGTGCACTCCACTTACCACAACATTCCTGAGTTGCGTGAAGCTGTCTTTGACGGTGTCTGGATGAACCCTGGAGATGCGGCGGAACGTGGCCTGAAAAACGGCGACCAGATTCGTGTCTGGAATGACCGTGGTGAAATCCGTGTGGGCGTTAAAGTCACTCCCCGCATCATGCCCGGCGTTACCGCCCTGGGACAGGGTGCCTGGTTCAAGCCAAATCGCAAAGGTGTCGATGTCGGTGGTTGTATCAACACCCTGACTTCCGAACGTCCTACCCCGCTGTCCAAGGGTAACGGGCAACACACCATGCTGGTTGAGATCGCCAAGGCCTAAGGAGTAACAATAAATGACCCAATACGGATTCTATGTCGATACCAGCAAGTGTACCGGCTGCAAAACCTGTCAATTGTCGTGCAAAGACAAAAATGACCTGCCCGTTGGCGTGAACTGGCGTCGTGTTTACGAGTACGCCGGCGGCGACTGGGTAAAACACGAAGACGGCACTTTCACCAACGATGTGTTCGCTTATTATGTTTCCGTAAGCTGTAACCACTGTGCCAAACCAGCCTGTGCCAGTGCCTGCCCAACCGGTGCCATGCACAAGCGTGAACAGGACGGCCTTGTCGTTGTCGACGATAAGAAATGTGTTGGCTGCCGCTACTGTGAAATGGCCTGCCCTTACGGTGCGCCCCAGTTCAACCCGGAAAAGAAGCACATGACCAAGTGTGATGGCTGCTTCGAACGTGTTGAACAGGGCATGCAGCCCGTCTGCGTTGAATCCTGCCCGCTGCGGGCCATGGAGTTTGGCCCTATCGAAGAGCTGCGAGCCAAATACGGCAGCCGTGCCGACGTTGCACCTCTGCCTGACCCCCAGCTGACCGATCCATCACTGATCATCGGTACCTGTCGTAATACACGACTGACGGGTGACAAATCCGGCAGCATTATGAACCCGACAGAGGTGTAATCATGAGTCAGTTATCACTGGTTATCTTCACGGTTCTGGCCCAGAGCGCCGTGGGTATTTTTATTGCCCTTGGCCTGGTGTCATTGATCTGGAAAACCGACGACAAAACCATGACCCGGTCTTTCATGGTTTCCCTGGTGTTGCTGGGTATTGGTGCGCTGGCTTCCATCACTCACCTGAGCCAGCCACTGCGCATGTTCAATGTGCTTATGGGCATTCAGCATGGTTCCGCTCTTAGCCTGGAAATCGTTGCTTTGAGTCTGTTCGGTGGTTCTGCTGCGGCTTACGTTGGTATGCGACTGTTTGACCTGCTACCGGCAGTGCGTCAGTTAGTGTTGATCGTCGCCATGATTCTGGGTGTCGTGTTTCTGCTGGCCATCGCCAATGTCTACACACTGGAAACTGTTCCTACCTGGAACAGCAGCTGGACGCCTTTCCAGTTTGTCATGACGGCTGCTGTAGTGGGTCCTCTGGGCGCTGCGGCCCTGCTGGCTCTTCAGGGCAGTCAGCCAGGTTTTTCTCTTAAGCAGATCAGCAAAGCTTTGGCCGTCATAAGTTGCATGGCTCTGGTCGTTGCAATGGCAGGTTATGGTGGCTACCTGGCCTGGCTGGGACAGCTGGGCGTTCACACTAATCCATTTGCTGTAGCGGCTTTTTCCTTCAACCTGCCAGTCATTCGCGCCAGCCTGTTGATGGTTGCCATGCTGCTATGGGTGGTTGCTGCGGTTCGTGATTCCCTGCAGTGTTCTCATGTACCGGCAACCGGCTTCCTGATGGTTCTGGTTTCCGAACTGATGGGACGTGCTTTCTTCTACGATGTGTATATCAGCGCCAGTGCTGGTATGTAACAGATCATTTTTGCTGGCTGGAGCTTCCGGCCAGCACCCTCTCACCCGTTTAAAATTCAATTTCAATGGTCATGTCCAGTCGGACTTAAGCGGACTCCTGACAAAATCCTGTCCTCATCAGCCTTATGCATCCTCTCCATTCTCTCTTGCAGAGATTTCACTTCCTCTGTCAACTTCCTTAACTCAGCTCTTGACTGTTGATCTTCATCAAGCACTGATTCCAGCTTCTTTTCTACCTCAATAAGAGCTGAAAGAGATTTTCGGTGATCACTTTGCAATTCAAAGAAGGACTTCTTATCTGCGTCCACTTCAAAAAAGCTTGACTTCAACGCTTGTTCTGCTGAATACCTGTCCTCTTCATTCAACGCCAGTAACTTGACTAATAACTTCTTCGTATCGAACGGCATAGTTGAGCTGTCGAGAATACCCATAAGATGATCTTCAGCATACTGCTTGTTAAAAGTCACTTCATCAGCATCAGCATCTGACGCATAGTCAAATACTCTATATCGTTTTCCTGTCATCAGCTCATACATGACCACCCCAAGAGCCCACAAGTCAGCTTTACAGGTATATTCAAGATCCATTAACTTTTGAGGTGACCAGTACTGGCGGGTACCAACTACACTAGTAAACGTCTTTTCTTTACTGAAAGCAGAGACGCCGTAGTCGATAATAGATAATTTTCCCGAGTTATCAATAAGAATATTGTCAAGTTTAATATCTCGATGAGCAATCCCTTTCTGATGCATCGAATGCAGCTGCTCAAGAGCCTGTTTAACGATATCCCTAATCAGAGGCAATGGGAGTGGTGTATACTTTTCGTTCTTTGAAAATAACTCAGAAAGTGGTTTGCCTTTATACTTCATATATGCCTTATTACTAAACCTCCCATCTGCTTTCTGATAGAATTGGTTAGCTACTTCACCCCTTATTCCGGATTCGGCAGTTTTCTGTATCCTATACTCTCTTTTCATTCTCGCACGGAAATGTTGTTTGCTTTCCATTTCCATTGAATGCTGTTGTTTGACAACAATGCAAGGATCAAGCAGTTTTCCTCCCTGTGGTATGCTAGAAACGTCCTTTCTTCGCAAGAGACTAACCTCCGAAAAACTGCCACTGCCAATCTTTTCAAACTCGAATTCCTGCGGATTAATTTGAGTTGAAACAATATTCAAATATTCAGGATTGGCATCGCAAGCCCGAACAACTTTTCCTTTTCGTACGGCTGAACTTTCTCCAAGCACCAGCCCTGTCTGTTCTACACTCTTGTATGTGCCACTTAACCCAGTTGTACTAGCTTCGCTTGCAGGTATCATAATAAAACCTCCTTTTAAAGATTTCTAAAACGATAGAGTTACCCAGCATTTTAAAGTTCCAATAAACGGTTACAATACCTGACCAACCTGCAAGCAGTTCTAACGAGGAACACAGACAAGTCCATCTATGAACTTGGAATCTACACTATTTTATCTGGGCATAACTCAGGTTCCATAAACCTTCTGGGCAGGAGCAGACTCGTCAATCAGGGAAGCAATGACACCAGCCACTTCGTTGACATCCAGGCGAGCCTTTTTCTCTTTCTGTGGGCCGGTTCTCCAGCCATCACAGACTGACAGACGACCACCTTCCACTTCAAACAGACGGCCGGTAACAGCCTTTGACTCTTCTGAACCCAGCCATACAACCAGGGGGGCAACATTCTCAGGAGCAAAGTGGTCAAAACCGTCTTCCGGTTTCTTCATCACATCAGCAAAGACTTCTTCGGTCATACCAGTGCGTGCTGCGGGCGCAATACCATTGGCAGTAATGCCGTAGCGAGCCAGTTCAGCAGCCTGTACCAGGGTCAGGGAAGCAATACCCCCCTTGGCGGCAGAGTAGTTGGATTGACCAATGGAACCCATGAGGCCTGCACCGGAGCTGGTGTTAATGATACGGGCACTGACTTCTTTGCCACCCTTGGACTGCTCTCTCCAGTACTTCACGGCATGGCTGGAAATACAGAAGTGCCCTTTCATATGAACGGACATTACAATATCCCAGTCAGCTTCAGACAAGCTCGCAAACATACGGTCACGGCAGACACCGGCATTGTTAACGACAACATGCAGGTCACCAAAAGTATCCAGCGCCTGTTTGACGATCAGAGCTGACTCTTCGTAATCCGTGATATCGTTGCTGTTGGCTACAGCCTCTCCACCCGACGCTTTAATGCTGGAAACTACAGCTTCGGCAGCCTGAACATTAATATCGTTGACCACGACTTTAGCGCCCTCAGCAGCAAAAGCCTCGGCATAAGCTTTACCAAGGCCACCACCTGCGCCCGTGATAATCACCACCCTGTTTTCACAAATGGCCATAACACACCTTTTTTATTCTTTTGAAACAATCCCACCTCGCTCCCATGCTCCTGCGTGGGAGCGTCGGGAAGGCAGGTCATGTTCCCACGCAGAGCGTGGGAACAAGTTGTGTGGTTTCTTACAAACGTTCAATGATTGTGACGTTCGCCTGACCACCACCTTCACACATGGTCTGCAGACCATAACGGCCGCCAGTACGCTCAAGCTCATGAAGCAGTGTCGTCATCAGCTTTGTGCCTGTCGCACCCAGTGGGTGACCCAGGGAAATTGCACCACCATTGACGTTGGTCTTCTCATGCGGGTAGCCGGTCTCTTTCAGCCAGGCCATTGCAACAGAAGCAAAGGCTTCGTTGATCTCTACCAGGTCGATCTGATCAAGAGTCATACCTGCCTTCTTCAACGCGTACTCCGTAGCAGGAATTGGAGCAGTCAGCATCCAGACCGGATCCGCACCACGGACACTCATATGATGAATGCGGGCACGAGGCTTGAGGTTGTATTTCTTCAGTGCCGCTTCAGAAACAATCAGAACAGCAGAAGCACCATCGGCGGTCTGACTGGAAACGGCAGCTGTCAGCTTTTCACAACCAAACAGGTAGTCAAGCTCGGCCATTTTCTCCATGGAGGTTTCCCTGGGGGTTTCGTCCATGTCCACGCCTTCAAAAGGAATGATTTCGTCATTAAACTTGCCGGCCTTGATAGCTGCCAGTGCACGACGATGAGATTCCAGAGAGTAGGTTTCCAGTTCTTCACGGGTGAAATCCCACTTGTCGGCAATCATCTGTGCTGACTGGTACTGAGTCGGTGCTACCTTGCCATAACGTTCCACCCAGCCTTTCGAGCCTGTGTAAGGATCTTCAAAGCCCAGGGGCTGGGCACAGGTCATGGCTGAAGAAATCGGGATCTGGGTCATGGTCTGCACACCACCGGCGATAACCACGTCCTGGGTGCCACTCATCACGCCCTGTGCGGCAAAGTGTACTGCCTGCTGAGAAGATCCACACTGGCGGTCGATAGTAGTGCCGGGCACTTCGTCGGACAGGCCGGCTACCAGCCAGCAGGTACGGGCGATATCGCCAGCCAGCGGACCAATGGCGTCCAGGCAGCCAAAGACAACATCGTCATAATCTGTTTCCGGAATGCCATTACGCTCAACAATGGCTTTCAGGATATGGCCGCCAAGGTCAGCACCGTGAACATGAGACAATCCACCTTTACGACGCCCGGTGGGTGTACGAATTGCATCAACTATATAAGCTTCAGCCATTGTTTTTTCCTTTTTCTGTTAAGCCGCAAAGGTTGCGCCAGCTCCCAGGGGAGCGTCGTCTGAAAGAATAAACTGCTTCACCCGTTGTTTGTGCAGACCACGGCCGCCGTATACAGCATCCAGCGACCAGGCACGCTTCATGAAAATCTGCAGATCCACTTCCCAGGTGTAACCCATGGCGCCATGGGCCTGTATACCATTCTTGGCAGCCAGCAGAGCCGCTTCAGACGTTACAATCTTGGCGTGAGAAACATTCTGAGACTGGCTGGGCAAACCCTCTGCCACAGCATAAGCAGCGCGGTACAAAGGCGCCTTGGCGAATTCGACCTGAACAGCAACATTGGCCATCAGGTGTTTAACCGCCTGGAAAGAACCGATTGGTTTGCCAAACTGCTTGCGCTCAAAGGTGTAATCCACAGCCAGGTCTACAATCCTTCTGGCCAGACCCAGCTGCTGGGCAGCAACGGCCAGGGCACCGCGGTTAAACGCTGCTTCCCAGATAACTTTCCCTGACTCTTCATCCGCAACAAGCGATTCGGCCGAAGGTGTCCACTCAACCGTGAACAGCTTACGACTGGGGTCTACAGACTCACTGGCAGTAAGCTGCACCCTGCCACGGGTTACGGCATGCACTTCATTACCGTGTGGCAACAGCAGCAGGTCTGCAGTATGGGCGTCGGCAACCAGCAGGTTGGCAGGATGCCCTACTGCCACGCGTGCTTCACCACCAGCCACTTTCGGCAACCATTCTTCTTTCAGGTGCTTCTGATCATCACCCAGGTCATTAAGCAGAGGAACACCAACCATGACGTTCTGAACCAGAGGCTCAGGCAGTGCAACATAGCCACACTCTTCTGCCATCAGGATGAAATCGAGCTCGGACATGCCCAGGCCACCGAGTTTTTCAGGCACCGTCATGGCGGTAAGACCCAGCTCCGCCAGTTGTCCCCAGAGCTCATCAGAGCGGCCTGATTCCAGCGTCCACAGTTCACGAATCCGCTCCGGCGTCACCTCGTTGGTCAGGAATGCCTTGACGCTGTCGTGGAACATCAGCTGGTCTTCAGTAAATGTAAAATCCATTGCTGCTCCTCCGTCAGGCTCTTGGCATGCCCAGCATACGCTCGGCGATGATGTTGCGTTGAATTTCGTTGGTGCCGGCGTAGATCGGCCCGGCCTGGGCAAACAGGAAGCCATCCAGCCATTTGCCTACATCACCAGCGGCTGGCGCATGAGGCCAGAGTTCAGCACGGGCATTGAGGATACTCATGGCCGTTTCGTGCATCTTCTGGTCAAGCTCGGACCAGAAGATCTTGTTGGTAGACGACTCTGGACCAATTTTGCCGCCCTTGCCCAGACGGCTGGCGGTCATATAAGTTGTCAGGGTATAGGCTTCGGCATCCAGGTAAGCCTTCATCACGGCATCACCTATCACCGGATCAATGTCAGCGCTTTCCTTGTTGGCCTTGTACAGTTCCACCAGCCTGCGTGCCGTTTCCTGGAAACGGGCAGGTGAACGGAGCATCAGTCCCCGCTCGAAACCGGCAGTAGACATGGCGACACTCCAGCCCATGCCTTCGCCACCCAGGACATTCTCAACGGGAACCTTGACGTCGTCGAAGAAGATTTCGGCGAAGCCGGGCAAGCCATCCAGCTGTTCGATCGGACGAACACTGACGCCTTCAGCATCCAGTGGCACCAGAATAAAGGTCAGCCCCTTGTGGCGGCTGGATTCCGGATCCGTACGGAAAATGCCGAAAGTCCAGTCGGCCCAGACCGCACGGGTAGACCAGGTTTTCTGGCCGTTAATGATGTAGTGATCGCCAACACGTTCTGCCGTTGAACGAATAGCGGCCATGTCTGAACCAGCGCCTGGCTCTGACCAGCCCTGGGCCCAGACCTCTTCGCCAGTGGCCATCATGGGCAGGAAGCGGGCTTTCTGCTCTGGAGTACCGTACTCCATCAGGGTTGGGCCCAGCAGGAAGATACCATTCTGGTTGACCCTGGCAGGCGCACCCGAGCGGTAATATTCTTCCTCGAAGATCAGCCATTCGATCAGGTCACAGGCGCGGCCGCCGAGCTCTTCAGGCCAGGTGACCATGCCCCAGCGACCTTCATTCAGTTTCGCTTCCCACTGACGGTGCTGCCGAAAACCTTCCGCAGTATCAAAAGATTTCAAAGGTTCAGAAGGGACGTTATTTTCCAGCCAGGTTCGCACTTCCTCGCGAAAGGCTCTCTGTCTGTCGGTGTAATTCAGATCCATAGTATTGCTCGCTCCGCTCCTTATCCCTTGAAATCCGCGTCGCGCTTTTCAACAAACGAGTCGCGGGCTTCCTGTGAGTCCGGTGACGTATAAGCTTCCAGGGTAAAGCCCTGTTCCCAGCGGTATTTGTCTTCCAGGTTGCCGTCTTCCACGCCGGTCAGGGCTTCCTTGGCCAGCTGGATCATTCTTGGGCTCTTTTCGGCAATCTTGCCGGCCATTTCACGGGCAGTAGCCATCAGCTGATCACGGGGAACAACCCGTTCCACAGCGCCCAGACGATAAGCTTCTTCGGCGTCAATCATGTCACCGGTGAAGTACATGTAACGCACTTTCTGAACCGGGAACATACGCTGCAGGTGAGCTCCGCCGCCCATGGCGCCACGGTCTACTTCCGGCACGCCGAACCTGGCGCATTCGGAGGCGACAATAATGTCAGCCGCACCCGAGATACCAATACCACCACCCAGTACAAAACCGTGCACAGCAACAATAACCGGCTTGGGATTGAGGTGAATGGCCTTGAAGCTGTCGTAGTTGCCTTTGTTGACCCGGGTGATCAGGCTACCGTCTGAAGCGAGTTCTTTAATATCGACACCAGCGCAAAAACCGCGGCCTTCTGCAGCCACAATAATTACACGCACGTCGTCGTTGGTGCCAAGGCGTTCAATCTCTCCGGCAATGTCTGCCCAGCCCTGGCTGCTGAAAGCATTAACGGGGGGGTGATCAAACACCAGCTCGGCGATACCAGCCTCGATGGAGAGCTTATAGGGTTTTGTCATTATTGTTTTCACCTCTAACTGATCAGAAAAACAGCTGCCGTTTTGACTCTGCTGTACTTCCTTTCCATGCAGTTTCGATCCATGTCTGTTATAAACTTTGTATTTTCAGGAAATCCGGCGAGTCAGTTTGTCCAATGTGGACTCTGCCTCATTGACAATTTCCTGGATTAATTCTTCGCAACTCACCAGGCTATCAATAGCCCCCGCTATCTGCCCCGCAGGCAGTACACCTTCACTGGGCTTGCCGTCCACCATGGCTTTCTGTATTACCATGGGTGCATTGGCTGACATAATTGCCTGTGCAGCAGTCATGCCATCATTACTGCGCATCTTCAGTGCTGAGCTGAGCAGCTGTGGAATAGTGGTTCCGGTGTACTTGCGATAGGCCAGACCGTTAGTGACAGCCATCAACAGTCGTTTAATGCCTCCAGCCTTTTCCAGCCCGCCGAGAAACTCGTTGGTGATCATGCGTTGCGGCATGCCATCAATAGCACGACTAACGATAATACTTCCGGGATTCTTTTCGCTGACGTAACGCTCCAGGGTTTTCGCTGGAACCGGGCTGTCACTGGTCATCAGGAATCTGGTTCCCATGGCAATGCCTTCGGCACCGTATGCCAGCGCAGACACAAGACCACGGCCGTCCTTGAAACCACCAGCGGCAACCACCGGCACATCAAGCGCCTTCACTACCTGAGGCAGCAGGATGGAAGTTGGTACAGCACCGGTATGCCCGCCACCTTCTCCGCCCTGAACGGTTACAGCATCTGCACCCATTTCCACAGCCTTGATGGCATGTTTGAGAGCACCTACTGTCGGAATGCAAACTACGCCTGCTTCCTTCAGTTGAGCCACCATTTTTTTGCCTGGTGAACGGCTGTAACTGACTGCCCTGACACCATGCTTCACAACCATATCGACAATATCAGCAGCATTATTCTGATACATGTGGAAGTTCACGCCAAAAGGCTTGCCGGTCAGCTTTTGGGTATCGAGAATAGCCTGCTCCATTTCCTCGGGAGGAGTAGTCGCTCCAGCCAGGAAACCGAAAGCGCCGGCATTACAGCTGGCAGCTACCAACTTTGGGTCTGCCACCCAGCCCATGGCCGTCTGGATGATCGGGTATTCACAGCCCAGCAGTTCGGTCAGGCGAGTCTTCAAGCGAGACATTCCTCAAGCCTCCGCTTTCTTTTTGTCTTCAGGCTTACGCTGAGATTTAGCCATGGCCTTGCCGTCAAATCCTGCCAGCCTGTCGCCGGATACCAGTTCATTGTGTGAATGAGCAAAATGGTGCAGGCCAAAGGCCATATCCATGGTCGTGCGTTTGCCCATAAGGTCTTCGGCGTTGTTCACTGCCTGCTTGGTGAGTTGCAGACCCAGCCTTGGCATCTTGGCGATACGGCTGGCGATGGACAGAGTCTCCTCTTCCAGCGTATCCCGGGTAACCACCTTGTTGAGCATACCCATCTGGTAAGCCCGTTCAGCAGGCATACGTTCACCGAGGAACAGGAACTCTTTGGCAATTCTTGGATTCAGTTCGTGCACGTGGGCAAAGTATTCCACTCCAGGAATGCCCATACGAACAACAGGGTCAGCATAAAAGGAGTCGTCAGTGGCAACAATCAGGTCACACACCCACGCCAGCATAAGGCCACCTGCAACACAGGCACCCTGCACCATGGCGATGGTAGGCTTGGGCATATCCCGCCAGCGGCGGCACATGCCCAGGTAAACTTCCTGCTCCCTGGCGTAAAGGAACTCACCGCCAGGCTTGTTGACGTGATCATACCAGAGGCTGGCACGGTCGAAAGTCTTGTCCACATCACGCCCGGGAGTACCGATATCATGCCCGGCAGAGAAGTGCTTACCGGCACCCGCCAGGATGATGACCTTGACGTCATCGTCATCACAGGCACGCCTGAAAGCCGCGTCCAGTGCGTAGGTCATCTGGGAATTCTGGGCGTTGTTGTACTCAGGACGGTTCATTGTGACGATGGCGATGTCTTCACGAACTTCGTAGAGAACCACGTCCTGGTCTTGATTATTGCTTTCACTCATTTTTTGGCTCTCTCTGTAGGTCGGATTAGCCCATCAGGGCGTAATCCGACAACACACATCCAGCTTTTCACGACAATGTCGGATTACGAGGCAAAGCCTCTAATCCGACCTACGCGTTTGAACGATCCCCGGGAGGATTATCCTTCAGCTGTCTGGAACGCAGATTGTGAGGGTCCATTTCCTGGATAATCGCCAGCTGCTCATTGGTTGGAGCAGGAGTGACACCCACTTCTTCAGGAACGTGGATATCAAAACCAGTGTTCTCGATAACCTGTTCCACGCTGATGCCCGGATGCAGGCTGACCAGCTGCAGTTGATGATCAGGATCCTTCCAGTTCATGACGCACAGATCGGTAATCACCAATCCAATTTCCACATCATCCAGGCTGTAACCTTTGGGCAACCGCTCAGGGTTGTAGCCGATGGACGACACCATGTCGCACTCCCCTTCCACAAACACACGACGGTTGTGGGAAGGCACGTAGAAACTGTTGCCATGGCTGATGGAGTTGCCAGGGAAGCCACGAACGCCCAGCATCTGCACCTTGGGCTGGTCGTGAGTACCACCCAGTGCGGAAATATTGGCCTGACCGAAACGGTCGATCTGAGTCGGCCCTACCATAGCGTGACGCCTGCCACTCCAGACATTGTCAAAAATGCGGGAGAAGCCCATCCAGGTTTCATTCTTCTGAACGAACTCTTCCGGACGATTACCCAGGGGGTTTGGCTCTGACAGCACAAAAGCTTCAGAGTCCGTCATCATAAGATCAGGGTTGAAAGACTTCATGGCCAGGCTGGCGGCAATTCTGGGAATCACGCCAATACCTGTTGCCAGTACTTCGCCTTCATTACGGAAAGCTTCAGCACCTGCGCAGATCATCAGTTCCGCCAACGTGTACTGTTCAGCCGGTGTACTCATTGTGATACTCCCCCTTAATAAACCGGCAACGGCAGTTGCTTGATGGCATCCAGTCCGCCCACTTTGGCCTGGTACTCTTCTTCGGTGCTGCCCTTGATATACTTCTCAAAGTAAACCTCGAAGCCACCCTCTTTCGCGGAAGCGTTGTACTCTTTGAAATGAGGAACATCGAAACCGTACATCGTGCTGCAGGAAGAGGGATGTGCTCCACCGGGAATCAGGCTGACACCCGTCGTCATTGAACGCTCCCAGTAAACGTAGCGAGACTCTTCCGGATCGTTGAAGTAGTCGCTGTCCACCAGTTCATCGCAGGAAACAAAGGTCTTGTCCGCAGCGCGGGCAAACCAGTCATCCATGTAATGATCAGCACCCTTGATCTGGCAGACGCCACGCTCATCGGCACGATCCGCATGAATCAACGAAGCATCCAGTTTCAGGGCAGGCATTGCTACCCACTCTTTGTTGTCGTATGGGCTGTCAACCAGCTGAATATCAGGATTCACCTTCAGAACATCGGTACCCAGACCAACCTGGGTTGGAATATAAGGGCAACCCCAGGCTGCGGCACGCAAGCCAAGCAGCATCATGCCTTCGTCGATTTCCATGACTTCGATCTCACCTTTCTGGCGAGCCTGGCGGAAATAGGGCTCCAGGGGAATAAAATCCAGGGAGACAAAAGCAAAGACTACTTTCCTGACCTTGCCTGCAGCACAGAGCATGCCGACATCGGCACCGCCATAGGCGACGATGGTAAGATCTTTGAGGTCGGATCGGAGAATTTCCCGAACCAGGGCCATGGGCTTGCGACGAGGTCCCCAGCCGCCAATGCCGATGGTCATGCCGTCACGCAGTTCGCCGACGATGTCGGCGGCTGTCATGCGTTTATCCATTGGTACACCTTTTTCTTATTTGTAGGTTGGGTCGAGTGTAACGAGCCCCAACTAGAATCCTGGCTTCCATGCTCCTGCGTGGAAGCCATAATACGAAGCCTTTTTACCAGCTGCGTTCCCACGCTGGAGCATGGGAACGAGTCTCACAAGCTGGTGTTATTTAAAACCGATGCTGAAGTCATGTCCCCAGTGGCTGGTGACCGTACTTTCAAAGGTTGTGTGTTCATCCCAGTCAACTACCAGGCCACCACAACCGTATTCCAGATCAAAGCCGGACGGTGTCTTCATGTAGAAAGAGATCATCTCGTCGTTAGTATGCTTGCCAAGTGTGGCGGACAGTTTAACGCCGTGGGCTTCCTGGCGATCCATGGCACGACCTACCTCATCCATGTCATCCACTTCCAGCATCATGTGGACGCAGCCGCTGGGAATTGGTGCTTCGAAGATGGCCAGGGAATGATGACGACCATTGTTGCAGTGCATGAAGTGCAGACGCTTCTGAGGCTCGTTTTCATCCTGGGTGAAGCGAACCCTCATCAGATCTGACAGCCCAAAGCCCATGACGTTGACGTAGAAATCACGGCACTTATCGAAAGAAGGTGCAGGCAATACCACATGACCCAGACCCAGATCGTTGGTGATGAATTTCTTTACGCCAACCGGAGAAATAAAGCGGGCAAAATCGATGGCCGGCCCCCAGAAGATTTCATGACGGTTACCTTCCGGGTCGACAAACTTGATAAGGTCCTGGACTTTACGACTGGCGACTTCAGCAGCGCTGCCGCGAGTCACTTCAACACCGACGGCTTCCAGGTCAGCAATAGCCTCATCAAAGGCTTCCGGGTTGGCTACCTCCCAACCGCTGGCGCCATAACCATCACGGTCAGATTTCTGCACAGCGATACGGAAAGGGCGATCATCCAGCCTGAGCAGCAACAGCTCCTCGTTGGAACCCGAAGCCTCCATCATGCCCAGCACCTGGGTACCGTATTCCTGCCACTGGCTCAGATCGGTTGATTCAGCGATGACGTAGCCCAGTCCTCGAATATCCATAGCCCCTGACCTCATGTTCTTCTTTTTCGTTAGCGCAAAATGCCTTTTTCGAACTGTGAACGATTAAACCCAGAGAGGGAATAGCGGTCATCGTCCAATGGGACTAAAGCCGGCGCCGCAGCGCATCTAATTCAAAAGGACTATCTGCGTCGATTTCTGGCGTGCTAGGATCATCTGGCTATATAAATAACTCTGAGCACGCTCAAGTTTTTCGCAAGAAAAGCCGTCTCTGGGCCTGAAAATAAAAATAAAATAGGTCTGACAACATGCACACCCCCACGACCAGAAAACCTCTGGCGTTAGCCATTGCGCTCGCCCTCTCGACAGGCACCGCCATAGTTCATGCCGCAGAACTGGAAGAAGTCATAGTAACGGCGCAGAAGCGCGAGCAGGATCTCCAGGATACTCCTATCGCAGTCTCTGCTTTCGGTGCTGAAGCCATCGAGCAACAGGGCGTCAAAGACATTTCCGATGTCAGTCAGTACGCTCCAAACGTTGAGATTGCTCCCACTCCCGGTGGCAGCACCGGAGCAACCATCGGTATTCGTGGTTCCGTTACTGTAAACCCAGCCGTTACTTGGGAACCGACTGTTGGCATCTACGTCGATGGTGTATTTGTCGCCAAAAACGTTGGGGGTCTGTTTGATGTTGCCGAGCTAGAGCGTATTGAGGTGCTCCGTGGTCCACAGGGAACCCTCTACGGAAAAAACACCATCGGTGGTGCCATCAACCTGATCACCCGCAAGCCTGGAGAAGAGTTTGGTGGAACCATTCGGTTGACGGGTGCCAACTACAACTACAAAGAAGGTTTTGTCAGTGTTGACACCGGCAAGCTGGGTGATACGGCTGCTTTTAACGTAGCCATGAGTGTTCGTAAACGGGATGGTTTTTACAAAAACATCAATACGACTCCAGGAGTGGCCGACGAATTCATGAAACTTGATACAACCGCAATGCGCATTGCCGGATTGTTTGATATCAATGACCAACTTGAGGCGTACTACACCTTTGACAAGAACAAGAAAGATAACACTAAGGGTTTCGGCCAGACAGAAACACTGGCCTCTGAAATTAAGAGATTGGATGAAGGAAATAGCAACGGCACAGGAAAGGATACCTCTGAGAGTTACGGACACGCTCTGACTCTTACATATGATATCTCTGACGACATTGCTTTGAAGTCCATCACTTCATACCGTGATATGGCGTTCAACGATATCGGTGATTACGATGGTACCCCACAGACAATCTTTCATGCTGAGCGCGACTTCAAAACAAAACAAACCTCTCAGGAGTTCCAACTGATTGGTAAAGCCAATTCACTGGATTATGTGCTGGGAGCGTTCTATTTCAGTGAAGAAACCGAAGCCAATAACCCGTTTGATTTTGGAGCAGGAGGCGCAGTAGATAATAAATTCGGTGTAGATGGTACCTCCTATGCTCTATATGGTCAGGCTGATTGGTATGTCAATGACAAATGGACTCTGACAGGCGGGCTGCGCTGGACTCAGGAGGAAAAGGAAGCCTACATTGACAGGTCTGCAGGCGGCGCTACATTAATTGATAGCAAAGTTAAAGACAAATGGAAAAACATCTCTCCAACGGCAGTAGCAACTTATGCAATAAATGACGATGCCAGTGTTTACCTGAAAGCGGCTCAAGGCTGGAAAGCAGGTGGATTCAACGCGGAAGCATCAGACCTTGCTGAGTTCACCAGCGGCTATAAGGAAGAAAAAGTAACATCTTATGAACTTGGCCTGAAGTCTCGCTGGATGGACAATCGCCTGCAGATAAACGCAGCAGTCTTTCAGAACAACTTAGAAGACCTTCAACTGTCAAGCTTCCTTGGTGCATACTCTCAAGTCAGCAATGCTGGTGAAGCCACCATCAAGGGTATTGAGCTGGAGCTACTGGCCGCTCTTACTGATACTGTCACCGCGAACCTGAACTATGGGTACCTGAGTGGAAACTATGGAAGCTTTGAAACCGCAACTGGAGACCACAAGGATACTGCTAAATTCCCATACACGCCCACAAACAAAGCTTCCGCCGGCCTACAATACCTTACCAATCTGGACTTTGGTCAGCTTAAAGCAAGGCTGGATTACAGTGTTGTGAATCACTCCTACGTTTATCATGACAAAGACCCTGCAGAATTAACAAAGGTTGAAGGCTACAAGCTCGTCAATGCTCGTATCTCAGTCTCAGATATCCGTGTTGGCCAGGATCAAACGCTTGAATTTGCACTCTGGGGTAAAAACCTCACTGATGAAGAGTATCGCTTGAACGGCATTCCTGCACTTCCCGGAACTGCTGTCAACTACTACGGCGACCCACGCACCTACGGCGTAGATGCTACCCTCCGTTTCTGATCGCTCTCATTATCAGGGCTGGAACATTCCAGCCCTGCCCTCCCTACAGAGCACCCTTAAAAAGGCGACAATAACCTTATAGTTCATAAGGACTATCCGCCCTTTTTTTGGGCGTGCTAGGATTCGTCTGCACTAAAAAGCCAACACAAGATCAGGCTCAACACTTCCAGCCACTGATGGCTATTGAGCTTGAAAAATAAGAAAAATGGAAGGTTGTAAAAGTATGCACACACCCACCACCAGAAAACCTCTGGCGATAGCCATTGCTCTTGCTCTCTCGACAGGCTCTGCCCTGGTTCAGGCCGCTGAGCTGGAAGAGGTCATCGTCACCGCACAGAAGCGCGAGCAGGATCTACAGGATACTCCAATCGCGGTATCTGCCTTTGGCGCTGATGCTATCAACGACCAGGGCATCAGTGATATTTCCGATGTCAGCCAGTTTGCCCCCAATGTCGAAATTGCCGAAACTCCCGGAGGCAGCACTGGCGCTACCATCACCATCCGTGGCTCATCCACCATCAACCCGGCGGTAACCTGGGAACCTACTGTTGGTATATACGTTGATGGTGTATTTATCGCCAAGAACGTCGGCGGCCTGTTTGACGTAGCTGAGTTGGAGCGTATCGAAGTTCTGCGTGGCCCACAGGGAACTCTTTATGGCAAAAACACAATCGGTGGTGCCATCAACCTGATCACCCGCAAACCCGGTGAAGAGTTTGGCGGCACTATCAAGCTGGGTGCTGGCAACTATAACAACAAGGAAGGCTTCGTCAGCATCGATACCGGCCGACTGGGTGATGTTGCTGCTTTTAACGTGGCTATGAATGTTCGTAACCGCGATGGTTTCTACAAGAATACCTCGGTTGACTCTAACGCCGCTGATGAATTTAAAAAACTTGATACTACGGCTATGCGCGTAGCAGGGCTGTTTGATATCAGTGACAGACTTGAAGCCTATTACACTTTTGATCAGAACAAGAAAGACAATACACCTAGTCTGGGGCAGAGAGAAACACTTGCGGATAAGCCAAAGCGTATTGATGAAGCTGCAATTGATGGTGCAATTAAGGATACATCAGAGAGCTATGGTCATGCTTTGACTCTGACATATGATTTTTCTGACAGCATTATCCTGAAGTCCATCACCTCATATCGCAGTATGGAGTTTAACGATTCCGCTGATTATGACGGCACTGTTGATGAAGATAAGCAATTTCATACAGTACGGGATGTTAAATCTGACCAAACCTCTCAGGAGTTTCAGCTAATTGGTAGTGCCGAATCGATGGACTACGTACTGGGTGCTTATTACTTTACTGAAGATTCTAAAGCATTAAACCCTTACACAGCCTTTAACCCTGTCCCTGTCGTACGTGAAGTTCAGAGCATTGACAACAGGTATGGTGTTGAAAGTACATCGTATGCACTCTACGGCCAGACTGACTACTACCTGACTGACTCCTGGACCTTGACGGGTGGTATTCGGTGGACAAAAGAAAAGAAAGAGGCTTATCTTCAACGTGATGACCCTGCTGGCTTCTTTGGGCAGAACGCACCATTAACCAAGCTAGATAACTCTTGGACCAATGTATCTCCAATGGCTGTTGCTACATATGCTTTTAGCGACAATGTCAGCACTTACTTCAAAGTAGCTCAAGGCTGGAAAGCCGGTGGCTGGAACCCGGAAGGCGCAACCCAGGCACTGTTTCAGGACGGTTATAAAGAGGAAAAAGTCACCTCATACGAGCTTGGTGTGAAGTCACGCTTGCTCGATAATCGCCTGCAGTTGAATGCGGCCCTATTCCAGAACAATGTCGAAGACCTTCAACTTGCTCACTTTACTGGCCTGGTAACTAAAGCGTATAACGCTGGTGATGCAACAATTAGAGGTTTTGAATTGGAATTGCTGGCAGCACTGACAAATGAGCTAACAGCAAACCTGAACTATGGTTACCTGGATACAAAATATGGCAGCTTGATAGTCGAAGGGGATGAAGTCAAAGACCAATACAAGTTCCCCTATTCACCCAGGAGCAAGGTATCAGCAGGACTGGACTACTACAGGGAACTTGGCTTTGGTGCTCTTAAAGCACGCATTGATTACAGCTGGGTTGATGATCATGATCTTTACCCTGAACCAAAAGCTGCTGCTTTAACTAAAGTTGATGCATATGGCTTGCTGAATGCACGAATAGCCCTGGCTGATATAAAAGTTGGAACTGATGCAACGCTGGAAGTTGCAGTTTGGGGAAAGAACCTGACTGATGAAGAATACCGTATCAATGGTATACCTAACACAATATCCGGCTTTGCCACTAACTACTACGGTGACCCACGCACCTATGGTGTAGAGGCCACTTATCGCTTCTAAAAAGAAGTTCCTCGAACAGGTTCTCACGATCTCTGATATGGCAAGAGTTTTCCGGACACTTTTTTACGCTGCCTCGGCAAGTTTCTGTTCAAACTTAAACGGTGCCAGGTAGCCATTGGTTGAGTGCTTTCTCTGTCGATTGTAAAACACTTCAATGTACTCAAATATTGCCTGCTGAGCCTCATCCCTCGTCTGGAAGTTCTCATGATGAACCAGCTCAGTCTTCAGCGTGTGAAAGAAGCTTTCAGCCACAGCATTATCCCAGCAATTTCCCTTGCGGCTCATGCTGCATACAAACTCATTATCGCTCAGCAGTTTTTGATAACGCTCTGAGACATACTGGCTGCCACGATCACTATGCACCAGCAAGCCAGCTCCCGGTCTGCGCTTCCACATGGCCATCTGCAGAGAGTCCGTCACCAGTGTCGCTGTCATCCTGTTACTCATAGCCCAGCCCACGACTGCCCTTGAACACAGGTCTATGAATACGGAGAGATAGAGCCAGCCTTCCCGGGTGGGAA
>JBPCXN010000305.1:0-3929 GCA_051008495.1 Endozoicomonas sp.
TCCGTGCCTGCGTTCCAAGTGTTTGAAAGACGTCCAGTATTCCCGCACACTTGCGCCTTGGCTAGGCGCCCCCGCCAGAAAGCTCTCGCTCAGGCTGAACGCGTCAAATCCATTGAAACCATGTACTAGGTCAATCTTTTATTAAACAACCAGTGGTCAATTGACGTGAAGTGAAAAAAGCCCTCGCTGTCAGGCGGGGGCTTTTTTAATATCAGGCCGCAGTGGCCAGAGACGGTCCTGTTCCTTTTTTCATGATGGCGTCTGCAACCATCAGCATTGCCAGGGGAACGAGCAGACCTACAGCCTGATTCAGTACACTCATGTTGGCCGCAATCCATTCAAACTGAGACAGTACCGACTGCAACAGGAAGCCTGTGCCTGCAGTTACGACTACGGTCAGGTAGGCATGCAGCTTGGTGACCTTGTTCACAAACAGCGCCCACAGGGTCGGCATAACCATCGGTCCTACAAACAAGCTGGTAATGCTGACAATCAGTTTTTCTGCACCGCCCAGATAGGGAATGGAAATACTGATGGCCATCACCAGCATGCCCAGCATCGCAGTGATTACACGACCTACGCTCATCAGTTTGGCATCAGACGCATTCGGGTTAATGCGCTTGCCATACATCTCTGTCGTAAGGGCGCCGGAGAATACGTTGAGCTCTGAGGAAGCCATACTGGCGGTTGCTGCCAGCATGGAGGATACCACCAGACCCAGCATACCTATTGGCAAAACAGCCTGTGCGGAAAGAATGTAGGCTTCTTCCGGATTCGCACCAGGGTTAATCGTTCTATACACGATTGGTGGCAGCATCCAGAGAATCGGGGTAACAATGTACAGAGCACCAAACAGGTAAGACGCCTTACGTGCATCTGAAGGGCTTTCAACACACAGATGACGCTGAACGAATGCCCACTCTCCGCCTACTTTAAAGACATGGATCAGAATCCAGCCGACAATAAAGATCTGGCTATAGCCACTGTTGAAGATGCTGAGATGATCGGCAGGGAGGTTTGCCAGAATTTGCTCAGCGCCGCCACCCAGGGTCAGAATCATTGGAACCATTATTAATACTGACAGCATCAGTACAGCAAACTGAACAAAGTCTGTGATCAGTACGGCCCACAATCCACCCAGGAAGGTGTAGAGAACAATGACTGTACCGGCAAGCAGGATCAGCCAGTTAACGCTCAGGTTGCCATGTTCGTTAGCGAACATGCTGCCAGGAGAGAGCTCAATCAGGGAGCTGACGATAACCGAAACAGAATAGAGTGCTACTGACACACCAATGATGCGGGTGACAATGCCCAGCCAGGTGTACATTTGCAGTACGCCCTGACCGTAACGTTCACCGACAAACTCTGCGGCCGAGGAAACCCCGGACTCTTTCCATTTACCGGCGAAGAAGTAACCGGCGATCAGTGCGGCGATACCCATGCTGACACAGACGGTAATGGCTACAACACCCAGTCGGAAGGCAACGCCACCCCATACGACAAAGGTGCCTGCGGAAAACATGGTCATGTAGGCCGAGATGCCCGACATCCACCAGGGTGATTTACCGCCAGCGGCAAACATTTCGGCACTGTTGGTCATGCGTCTGGATGACCAGTAGCCGATACCAATCATGCCTGCCAGAAAGGCGAACAGAACGATAAAGTCCAGGGAACTCATTGTTTAATCCTTTTTATCGGTTAGAAGGCTTTGACTTCAAAAATCCGTGCACAAGGGTCGCCATGAGTCGCGTTCACCGTCAGGGTGATGGCGTCGCAGTGCACCTTCTTATTGAATGAGATCTTGTTATGACGCTGATGGTTGTCCAGTACTGTCTGTGTATGAACGCTTTCACCGGCCAGAGTGCAGTCAATGGTGTAATCCTTGACCAGCTCCAGAGGGAAACCAGAACGCTGCGCCTCTTTGTTGGGCTTTGAAATGGTGATCATGATTTCATTTGACAGGTTGGAGTCAAAGTTCAATACCAATTCAGAAGCGTCAACGGCAGAGTCAAATGTCAGCGTGACACTTTGTGCTTCGCCGTTCAGAGGTTCAGAAATCCACAGGTTGGTCTGATCACCGATGTTACGCTGGAAGCCATTGATGACTTTGCTGGCTTCAAAGCCAGGCTGTTCAGAAGAGGCGACAGCTGTTGCTTTCAGAGCCAGGTTAGCCGGATCGGAATCCTGAACGCCAAAAAGGTAACAGTCGTCTTTCAACAGACGGTGTTGCAGTTCCTTGATGTGATCATTGATGCCGCGTGGTGACAGGGACTGCTCAATGGTCATTGCAGCAGCCGTGCCGATTGCCTGGCCAATAACTCCGCAGGTAGCCATGACACGGGTTGAGCCAAAGGCCATATGGGTCGCACTGATGTTGCGGCCACCGACGAAAAGGTTGCCGATATTGCGTGAATACAGGCTGCGGTAAGGAATGGCATAGAGATCATTGGTCTCAATCCACTTGGTGGGCGACTCTTTGCTTTTCAGTCCATCCTTGACGTGCATGTCCATTGGCCAGCCGCCATAAGCGACAGTGTCTTCAAATGTCTGGGCACCGAACAGATCATTGGCATTGAGCACATAGTCACCAAGAACCCTGCGGCTGTCGCGCTTACCGGGCAGCATGCCAACCCAGTCCAGGGCGTAGTTTTCGGCGCCGTGATCGCCATCGTTCTTGATGTGGTCCCAGATGCCGTAAACGGCTTTCAGCAGCTCATCACGAATCGCTTCACCGTCACGGGTGGTATCCAGGTCAGTGCCGCCCAGTTCAATCCACCAGTATCCGGCAGTGATATCTTTGTGGCTGCGATCCTTGAGGTCTTCTTCCGTGTAAGTGTTGGCCCACTCAGGCCTCTTGAATGGAACCGGGTACCCCATGTCCTTGGTTTCGAACATCAGGGTGTTACCCATCATGACATTGTCGGCTGCTTTCGGGGCCAACTCTTCATCGTACTCGTGACGGGCTTCGCGACCAGTGCGAATATCTGCACCAGCCCGGAGAGCCAGTACGGCATCACCAGAGGTATCAACAAAGCTCTTTGCAAAAAACTTAAAACGACGTTCGGTCGAAGTCTGCTCGGCCTGGATGGACACAATCTGCTCGTTATCCATCTGAACATCTGTCATGTGAGTGTTCAGGAACAGATCCAGATTGTCCTGGAATGTCACTTTTTCCCAGAGGACGGTATCCAGCACTGAAAAAGAGTGCTGAGGGTTTACCAGACGGTTGTCGAGTAAAATTTCTTCAACAATGCCGGTTTCGCGCGCATTGGTTTTACTCGCATGGTAATCCGCGCCACAAATATGCATCCGTACTTCAGAACTGGCATTTCCGCCGAGTACCGGGCGGTTTTGAATCAGTGCAACCTTTGCACCGTGACGTGCGGCTGCCAATGAAGCAGATACACCGGAAATACCACCCCCTACAACAACGATGTCGTAGTGGCGTTCTTCAAATTCATACGTAATTTCAGCCATATTCAGGCTATCCTCTCAAATCTTAGCTTAAGCGCTTAAGCACTCTTGTTTTTACCCTAACAAGATAAATGCTGAAAAAACAGAACACAGATCAATAAAAGAGGAACAAATAGAACAGCATCTGGACACAAAGTTGACAGGATATGTTCATCTTTCATCAGGGATATGATCATCACTCACGTTCATCACTCACTAAGAGTGTGTTCATTCCTCACTATGGATGTGTTCCCGCTTCGGTATAATTGGTGTTTTAATCAACAAAATGGCTATTGACGAGAGCTGCAGGCTGAGTTCATAGCATGGATAGAGGGCTGGTATGGCAGTAACACTTAACGACATTGCGAAGCTGGCAGGCGTATCAGCTGTTACGGTGTCGTATGTGTTGAATAACAAGAACAGGGTGAGTGAGGCCACTAAAGAAAAAGTGCTCTCTGCAGCGAAAACCCTGAACT
>JBPCXN010000306.1:0-32121 GCA_051008495.1 Endozoicomonas sp.
CACTTAGGGGCCTGAGTGAAAGAGGCTGGCTCCTAGTGGCGAAATTATATTAATAATCGAGATAAAAACATGGCTGATAATAATAAATTTACAATCAACGTCAATATATAATCTCAAGCACGGTTTACATGCGATCATTATTTGATCAATACATTTTAATGAGCTGCCTGCTTTGCAGAGGAGCAACACCACTGCGGCAACCTGTCTGCAGGCTCTGCATTGCCCAGTGTCCGGTCGCTGACAAAAGTTGCACCCTTTGTGGTGTTCCATTGTTGACGGCATCGATGGATATCTGTGCCAGCTGCCTGAAGAAAGCGCCACCGTTTGATCGATGCCTGCCAGCTTTCATCTACAGCTATCCGGTCAACCATATCATCCAGCGTATCAAGTACAGCCGTCAGATAAGCCTGCTTCCGATATTCAGTCGCACTCTCGCAGAGATCCTGTGCCACAGCTATTCAGGACTGGAATGGCCTGAAGTGATCATTCCAGTGCCTCTGCATAAACAACGCCTGCGGCACAGAGGCTATGACCAGGCTCTGCTGCTGGGCAAGGAAGTACAGAAAAAACTGAAGCCTGTTCAGCAGATAAAGCTGGATTACAGACTGGTGCAACGGTCAAGAAACACTCCGGCACAGCAGGAATTACCTGCCAGAAAACGTCGAAAGAATATTCGTGCCGCGTTCAGTTTAACGACAACGTTTGATTACCAGCATGTCGCGATTGTCGATGATGTGGTGACCACCGGCGAGACTGTTGGGGAGATTACACGGCTACTGAAGAAACATGGGGTAGAGACAGTGGATATCTGGTGTCTGGCACGCACACCACCGTAAGATTCAGCGACGATCACACTGGCTATTACAGGAACCAGGAAATCGCCCTTCTCTTTTCAGGCGAACGCGAGTCATCCAGTCGTATGCCCACTTCAACATTGGCCGGATCACCGGAAGAAGCATCAGTTGTCCCAGCCAGCGCCAGCGTTTCAGCTGACTCAACAGCAATCCGTAACTGTCAATGCTGGTTCTGATCTGGCCATCATCGGTCATGGTGTGAAGCTCAAGCAGCGCGGAAGCAGGATCAATGCCTTTTTCGCGCAGCTGTTCATCCTGTCCAGTGATATCAAGCCACTCCACTTCACAGGTGAATGGGGCTTCCCGCCACCTGGCCACTTCCCTGAGGCACAAGGGACAGACACCGTCGTAGAACACTGTGATCTTCATGGCTTCCCTCCTGTAACACAAAAACAAACGACCTGCCGGGCCCGATGTCTATATCATATAATACGGCTTTGGCGTGTGTTCAGTTCAGATAACTTCACCGTGATTCGACACCATGCCCAATAAGCCATAATATGATTTTTGAACAAGCTCTCCAGCTTCACACCGGCTGGAGATAATAATTATTCAGAGAGGTGTTGAGATGGATTTCCTGAGCATCATCAGCCTGATAGGCGCTTCCCAGGGCATGGTTCTGTCTGCTGTGTTATTCACGCAGCCGTCTGGCCACAAGCTGGCCAACAAGTTCCTGGCCCTGTTTCTGCTGATTCATTCTGTTCGTCTACTGGTTTCCTACATTATTTATTCCGGGCAACTGCAGGACTACCCTTTCGCCGTACTTTTCATGGCCCTCAACTTTGGCCTGGGCCCTGCCCTGTATTACTACGTTAAAATCATGACTGACAGCGCTTACCACTGGCAAAACCGGGACATTATCCATTTTCTGCCAACCGCCCTACTGGTCAGCTCTGTGGCAATATTTGGCCAGAGCAGCGCTTACACCCAGCAAGCCATTGCCTGGTGGGATGGCACAGAGAAGATGCCACATGACCAGGAAACCGTTGCCCTGTTTGTTCTCAGTTCTTTTTATTTCCTGTTTTACCTGGGCCTGACCACCCAGCGCATCCTGCCTCATAAGAATAAGTTCAAAGCGTTTTTTTCAGAGTTGCGGCGTCAACAACTCAACTGGATCTGGCCAGTTGTCAGCCTGAGCGCCGTCATCGCCATCTCGACAATCATTTTTCAGTTATCTTATCTGTTCACAGATATGGTACCCGGTAAACAGCAATCCCTGCCGGCCATTACTACGACACTGATCGTTTATTTGATGGCATTCTCAAGCCTGAGACAGCGTTTGATTATCACTTCTGCTCCTGCAGCAGCACTGACTCAAGATGTTTTACTGTCACCCCAGGAACTGCCAGAACTCAACAATGAGTCTTCCGAAACCGAAACGGAATCCAGAGCCAAATATGAAAAAACCGGCCTCAAGGATGAAGCCAGAAAAAGATTGTGGCTGACCCTGGAAGACTGCATGCAGCAATACCATCCACACACCAATCCAGATCTCAAACTCTCTGATTTGGCCGACCGGCTGTCTGTTTCAGCAAACCACCTTAGCCAGACAATCAACGCTGAATCCGGTATGAAGTTTTTTGACTATATCAACCAGTATCGGGTCAATACTGCAATCAGGCTAATGAGAAAGAAACCGGATTCCAGCCTTCTCAACATTGCTTTGGACTCCGGCTTTCGTTCTCAACAGGCCTTCAGCGGCCGCTTCAAAAAAACAATGGACACAACACCTAGCGAGTACAGAAAAAGTCTATAAAACAAGATATTACAAATTTTATCCTGTTTACCACCTTATCCGCTGACAAAAAAACAGAAAAAAACTTATCGTCCTGCACGCTGATAATACATCGCCAGCCATCTTTGATTTACTGCCAGAAGTCCTGCCTCAGGCAGGACCTGCTTATCTGTTGGAAGAGTCCTGAAAAAGTGTGTATCTGAACTCTCCAGTCTTCATCTCAAAGACGACCAATAAATAATAAAAAATACGTGGAAAGGTATGATGAAGCTCAAAATAAAACCTATCTCACTGGCTATTGCCAGTAGCGTCATATTGCTGGGCGGCTGTAGCGGTAGCTCCGATGAGACGGTGGCAGAAAAAGAAAAAATACTTGGCTACGAAGCAACGGTGTATCGCACTGAAGGCGGCTTTCCCCATATTGAAGCCAACGACTTCGGCAGTCTGGGTTTTGGCACAGGTTATGCCGCGGCTCAGGACAATGTCTGCTTCCTTGCGAAAGATTTTCTGAAGCATCAGGCGCAGCTGGCTCGCTATTTAGGGGCTGGTGACAACGACGAATACTTGAAGAGTGACTACTTCTATCAGCTATTGGCGGATACAGGTGTGTACGATGGCGATATATCGCCAGAACTGAAAGGCATGTTCGCCGGATATGCCGCTGGATATAACCGTTTTCTCAGTAATGTTAACACTGGAGCAGAAAGCCTGCCTTCTAACTGTGAGGGTGAAGAGTGGGTTATGCCGATCAGTCCGGAAACGATTAACAGAGTTCACTTAACCTCCTACTTCCTTACCAATTTTGCAGACATAATTACAGAAGCTGCACCGCCGGAAGGGCTGGCCAAGTCAGCTGAAATGCTCGATTTCAAGCAGATCATTGCTCAAGCGCCTGTTCTTGATCCTATGATTGGCAATCCCCAGGACAAGGGCAGCAACGGCGTGGCTATTGGCAGTGACAATACTGAAGGAGCAAATGCACTGCTCTTCGCCAATCCACATCTGGACTGGAATAACGAGAGCAGGTTCTATCCCATGCATCAGGTCATACCGGGTGTAGTTAACCTGCTTGGCGCTAACGCCATCAGTCGCGCCCATGTTGGTTTTGGTACTAATGGTGATGTTGCCTGGACCAACACCGTGTCTAAATCACAGCGCTTTTCATTCTATGCACTTGGCCTCGCTCAGCCAACCTCATATTTAAATCCGGATGCTACAAGCCCTGCTGAATCGGTCAAACCAATGGTGCAAATAGAGGTTACAGTCAAACTAAAGAATGGAGATCAGTTAGAAGACCGTTCACATACTTTTTATAAAACAGATTTCGGTTTTGTTGTTGAGTCAGAACGCATGCCCTGGACAGCGAGGTCTGCCATGGCTCTCAGGATTGCAGGTGAAGACGACCGTGGTATGAAGGGTGGGTCCATCGCCGGTTACAAGGCAAAAACGGTCGCTGATCTGAGAGATGCCAATAACAAATACCAGCACAATCCAGTCAACTTGATTGCAGCTGATAAGCAGGGCAGCGTCCTGTACCACGAAGGAGGACCAGTCGCAGGACTCACCAACGATCAATTGACCAGCTGCGGTCTGGCACCTTTTACTCTCAAGGATTTTTTACCCGGGTGTAACTGGAAAGATGACGTGGGAGATGCTGCCGAAAACTGGCTTTTGTCACCCAGCAGGCAACCTTCAGTCATTCGAACTGATTTCGTTGCAAACTCCAACGATACCTACTGGCTGGCAAACCCAGACACACCTAATAATGATCCTGACATTCCTCTGATTGTTGGCACTCCCGGGCAGGAACAAACTCCTCGTACCCGCTCTGGGCTGTCAATGATTAAAAGGCAGCTTGGCAGCAATAACTTCGGTTTCTTCACCGCAGACCAGTTGTTGTACACCATGATGGGCAATGAACATTATGTGGGGCAGGTTCTTCGGGATGATATTGTCACCATGTGTGAAGCAACCCCGTCTCTCGATGTTGATGGCACTACTGTTGACTTGAGTACAGCCTGCCAGGTTCTGAAAGAGTGGGACCTTACAGCAGATATCACCAGTGTCGGTAGTCATATCATGAGGGAATTTCTGACTATATCACTACAAGGTGTCAGAAGCCGGATCATGCCTCCAAAGTTCTCTTACCAGGTGGCATATAGTGCTGCAGATCCGGTCAACACCCCCAGAGGTTTGACGCAAGATGATGCTAATAAGACGCTTGTTCTGACTGACCTTGCCAAAGCCGTTCAGGCAGTTGAGACCAGGGGCATTGCTCTCGACGCAGAGCTTGGAGATATTCAGTATCTCACCCGCAACGGCGAACAGATCCCAATGCACGGTGGCCGTGAAAATGAAGGGGTATTCAACAAGATGTCGCTGGGTGGCAGCACAGGCGATTACGCCGAAGTCACCGGTTCAAGTGGTAGTTGGATCATGAATACCGCATTGACTGACGATGGTCCTGAAGTCAAAGCCCTGTTGACGTATTCGATTTCAACCAATCCGGATTCAGACAACTACAGCAACCAGACTGTACGTTTTTCAAATAAGGACTTTATTGAAATTCCGTACCACCTGGATGACGTGAAGGCTCAGGCAACGGCAGAGAAAGCCCTATCCATGTCTTCTGACTCCTGTGAAGACAGTGGCTGGAAGCTGAATGTGTCTATCTTCACCAGCGAAGATGAGTGTGAAAACCACTATGAAACGCTGGCTGAGAACCGTCTGACAGACTTTGTAGAAGACTGATGACCCACCCGGATATTTCATGAATTTGCGTGCGTTCTCGCTTACTCCTTGCAGCACTAAGAAAGTTTTGCTCAATCGACCGTACACACCAGTACGGCGCTCAATCGCAAAATTCCTCAGTGCCACAAGGCTCAGCGCGATCATCGCAGCAATTTAGGAAATATCCGGGCTACTGAACAATCCATAACATAAGAGCGGGTGGATCGAAGATTCACCCGCTGTTTCTTTGTCACAACTATCACCTCTCCCAAAGCCAGCTTCTTCCATTCGACACTCCCTGTTATGAGTCATAGAATACAAGCCTTAACCCCACCAGAAGTGCGACCAGATTCTTGAGCAATCACATTCCCCCTGCCGCTACTGCGGAAACCAAGCCGTCCCCAGGCTCACACCCTTACGATCGCCTGACTCCTGATCGTGTACTGGATGCCATAGAAAGCCAGGGTTATATCACAGATGCCAGAATCCTTGCCCTGAACAGCTACGAGAACAGGGTGTACCAGGTTGGGCTGGAAGAAGGTGAACCGCTGATCGCCAAATTTTATCGCCCTGGCCGCTGGAGCCGCGAGCAGATAATGGAAGAACACGAGTTTTCTACAGAACTGCAGGCCATGGAACTGCCGATCATTGCTCCTATGGCCAACGAGAAACAGGAAACTCTGTTTGAGTTCGAAGGGTTTGAATTCTCCCTGTTTCCCCGCAAGGGCGGCTATCCGCCGGAACTGGACAACCTCGATCATCTGCTTATTCTGGGTCGCTGTATGGGCAGAATCCACAACTTGGGAGCCGCCAGACCTTTTGAACACCGGCCGGCCATTGATCTGAAAAGTTACGGCATCAACAGCACTCAGTTCCTGCTGGAGAACGACTTCATTCCCCGGTCCCTCCTACCCGCCTACGAAACATTGACCCGCGACCTGCTTGATCGGCTTGCTCAGATTGAACAATCGTACCAGCCGACCATGCTACGGGTGCACGGCGACTGCCACAACGGCAACATTTTATGGCGTCCTTCTGCTGACTCCGAAGGCCCGCACTTTGTTGACTTTGACGATTCCCGAATGGCTCCCGCCATTCAGGATCTGTGGATGTTCCTGTCGGGAGACCGTCCCAACCAGACTGTGCAGATGGCAGAGTTACTGGAGGGCTACAGCGAGTTCAATGATTTCAGCCCTGTTGAGTTAAACCTGGTTGAATACTTCCGCACCCTGCGCCTGATGCACTACAGCGGCTGGCTGGCAAAACGCTGGGATGACCCTGCCTTTCCCATGGCCTTTACCTGGTTTAATACCGAGAGGTACTGGGCTGAGCATATCCTGGAATTAAGGGAACAGCTGGCAGCCCTGGATGAACCGCCCCTGGCAGTATTCGGGCAAATCTGAAAAACAGCCTGAAGACCATCGCAAAGAAGTTGTTATAAGCAAAACAGCTTCTTCATTCCAATCGTTCATTCCCCGGGGCCGGATCTGGTCTATCTTAAATTGCTACCAATACAGCCATGAATTGAAATATTACCTGACGCCGCACCATGAAAATCCAATCACGGGGGGCAGCGGTGGTATTTTACAATCAGTAAACCGGAGATCAGGATCGGCTCCATGAAACGAACGTATTACTGGTCGATTTGTGTGCTTGCCCTGCTCCTGAATTTTTCTATGAGCACTGCAAACTCGTATAGCATGCCGCCCACAAAACCCATCGAAGCGAGCCTTCAGCTACGCAACCCGGCCAACGAATCTGCCACTTTCGATCACTTAATCCCCCATCCTCTGAATTACTACACAGACACCCTGGGTCTGAGTTTGGAACTTTCCAGCAAGGGAGTGGCTCTGGAAAGCATCTTCAGAATCACTGGTGTGAAAAGTGAATTCCGCAATTATAAGGACATGGCATCGCACCTGAAAAGCGAATGGGGGCCTTCTCTCTATAACAGGATGATGACACTAACGGATGAAGAACGGGAAGAACTGACTGATGATTTCAAGCAACTGGGTATGCGACAGAACCTAACCCAGGCAAATCAAAACTGGGTGCCCAACACCGATCAGCAATTGGTTATCATGATTGCCTCACACCCGATGAAAATGTGGAAGCAGATGCAGGAGCTCAGGAACTGGGCCAATCCGACAATCCCTCTCTGTAAAACGGCCTGGCTGGTCGCCTCTCCCAGAAGGTACCCCCTGAAAGACGTTCTGGCAGCCCCGGAAATAAAAGAGTACGGGCAGGTCTCTGAAATTCTGACCCGGGAAAACACGTCAACAGTGACTCAAGCCGCCATCATAACGGCGTTTTTTGACACTCTGTTTCCAAAGACATCAAGGCACGTTATTCATCTTGAGCACAAAGACGACTACCACAACAGCGGACTGCTGGACTATTTTACCAGACAGCAGGGCTCGCTCTCCGGCTTCACTAGTGTTGTCTTATCCTGTATTCAACCTTTTTGCCCTGAAGCCGAGCGGATAGTCCGTCACTTCATAAACCCGAACGCCGTCAGCTTCAGGGGATTTTATAGTCTCTACGGCGGACAACGACCTGCCAGGGATGACTTCGTCGAGTACCTTTATGCCCTGAAACAATTCATCAAAACGGATGCTGCACTGACTGCCAAACGAAACAGATAAATTACACCGGAGAGTTATGGTCACAGCCGCCAAAGGCCTTCTTGACTCCAGTTTCACCAGGGGGAGATTTCCATCCGTGTTCCAGGGTTCCCTGCTGCCAGGGAGAGCCCGGTTATGGACTGCGCTGCTCTGCCTGTTTTACAGCTGTTTCATTCAAAAGCCAGCCTGTGCAAATGACTATCTGTTTAATGGGTCGTCACCCCCCTATTTGATCCTGCAGAAAGAAAAAGCGCCTCCTCCCATCATTTACTCCATTCCGCTCGGCACCAATGACATCGTTACCCCGGCAGCAGGTTGGATGTGGTACCTGGGGCAGTCGTCTCCATGGACAGATTGCTCCGGGCAGACGTCACACGAATGGACATGGTCTCATGGAGGCAAAATTTTCGATGATTCCAAAGCCAGCCATCCCCCCATTGAAGGTTTGAGCCTGGATTATTTTCGCTCTGTGCAGCAACGCTATCTACTGGAGCTTCTGGACCTGTCCGGTATCACGGCCCATGAGAATAAACTCGACAACATTGTCAACATGACCCAGATGACCGGCAGTCGACACCTGACCGATGAACAGGTTGAACAGTCACAGGACTGGCGTCGCACTGAAGGGGAAGATATCAGGGAAACCCATGCCGGCCACGACAGCGCCCTGAAGAGCCAGTTCATTGATGTCCTGAGCCGTATGAATTACTACAACGCCCTGCGGGTGCAGGATCAGCAGAAGTATCATTTCACCCTCTTTCTGGGCGGCAGCATCCAGGAAATGCAGTGGCGTATGCTGACGCTGTTGGCAGTGGTTGATAATTACGGCTCCCCCGGTGAAATCAACCTGGGCAAACTGGTTGCCCTGACCTGCGATCGTCACATCGTCACAATGACCGAAGCCCAGGACACTTCCGAGGTAAAGAATACGTTTTTCCCCATCAGGCCTGTCAACGGTAAACCCATGGTAGAGGTTGGCCCCGGCGAAACCCTGGTTCATCTCGAGGATCTCACCGAAGACAGTGCTTACCGGGCGATTTATTACAGTCTGGTAAAAATGTGCGAAGACCCCCATTACTTTGCCAGAAGGCGTGAAACCAGTACCGGTTTCCACCCCCCTGGCTATCTCTCCAGAAACAGTCCGGAGCTGCCTTATTACCAGTACCAGGAGGACGGTGGCACATACATCCTGACGGATGCCTTCAGGGAAACAGCCTGCCGTTTTACCCGCAAATACGGCATCAATACATTCTCAGTGTTGGAAAAAGCAGAGGGAGTCAATATCATCAAGCGTCCGACAACAAAAAGAACCGTGAGAGACTGGGCACTGGCACCACTGGCCGGAGAGCAGCTGCATGTCTGCCAGGACAAGCGCCTCTGTCGTGTACTGGCCATCAGTAATCAGCCCAGTGCCCGCTATCAGCAAATGGCCGTATACCAAGGATTGCAAGACACTTTGCCGGAGCACTGGACAGGCACGGACCTGTTACCGGAAATCACTGTTCATCTGACTGCAGCTGGCACCTCAACCGGCATTCCCACTGACGCTATTCTGAATAACCTGACCAGGCACCTCTACCTGATCAGTGTGCACCCTGAAGACTGATGGTTTTCATGGAAGGCAAGAGTGGACAGAGAAGCTGTGGTTATTCGTCATCAAAATGAGCGTAGGCATCCGGGGCAAGGTTCTCGAAGCGCGTATACTGGCCGATAAAGGCCAGCCGCACGGAACCGATAGGGCCATTACGCTGTTTACCTATGATGATTTCACCGACACCTTTCAGCTCGGTATCGGGGTTATACACCTCATCCCGATAGATAAACATGATCACGTCGGCATCCTGCTCGATAGCACCGGATTCACGCAGATCCGAGTTTACAGGGCGTTTATTGGGCCGTTGCTCCAGGGCGCGGTTAAGCTGGGACAGGGCGATCACCGGAACATTGAATTCCTTGGCGATGGCTTTGAGGGATCGGGAAATCTCCGAAATCTCGTTGGTTCGGCCTTCGCTGAAACCGGGAATCTGCATCAGCTGCAGATAGTCGATCATGATCATGCCCATTTCGCCATGTTCACGCACGACCCGCCGGATACGGGAGCGCATTTCGGAAGGACTGATGCCGGCGGTATCGTCGATAAACAGTTTTTTATCCTTGATACGCTCTACGGCAGAGACCAGCTTCGGCCAGTCTGCCTCTTCCAGTTTACCGCTGCGGACTTTAGACTGATTGATGCGCCCCAGAGACGACAACATACGCATCATCAACTGCTCACTGGGCATCTCCAGGCTGAACACCATCACGACTTTTTCAGAGTTCAGCAGAGCATTCTCCACCAGGTTCATGGCGAAGGTGGTTTTACCCATGGACGGACGGGCAGCGACGATGATCATGTCAGAAGACTGCATGCCAGAGGTCATTTTATCCAGATCGTCAAAGCCAGTGGTCACACCGGTGATATCACCGCCAGAGTTAAACAACTCATCAATCTTCTTGACGGTGTTATCCAGAATCTCCCGAACGCCCACCGGCCCACCGGTTTTCGGTCGCTCCTCGGCAATATTGAACACCAGTCGCTCAGCTTCATCGAGCACCGCCTGGCTGTCCAAGCCTTCCGGGTTATAAGCCCTTTCAGCGATCTTCTGGCTGGTGTTGATCAGTTTCCGCAGAACCGAGCGTTCCTGGATGATGCTGGCATAAGCCTCGATATTGGCGATACCGGCAACGTTGGCCACCAGTTCGGTGATATAGACCATGCCGCCGGCCTCATCCAGCTCACTCTGGTTATCCAGGGTGGCCGCCAGGGTCAGTGGATCGAAAGGAATGCTCTCATTGGCTGACCGGGCCATGCATTGGAAAATAACTCTGTGCCGGGGGTGATAAAAATCCTCAGCCGTGACCTTGTCAGCGACTTTGTCCCAGGCGTCATTATCCAGCAGTAAACCACCCAGCACTGACTGCTCGGCCTCAATAGAGTGGGGAGGCGTTTTCAGGTTTACGGTAGCCTCATCAATGGGAAGCTCGGTTTCCCGGGGCAGAACGTCCAGCATGGCAACTATTATGGCGACTATGCGCTATCCAATATTAAAGAAACAGAATACCGCAACTTTCAGTACGGCTGAACAGCAGGCGACGGTGATCGAAAAAAATCTGCCGGAAGCCTTGGCAGATCAGGTGCTCATAAAGCCTTGCAGACCAAATGGACCTTTGAAAAAAATCGGGACACTGACCCTGAGCGAGAACAGGCCCCCTGCTTCAATCAGCTATTGAAAACGTTAGACGGCCCCGGGTAAGGCCGAGCAATCCAGCCAGAATGGATAAATCTGTAGAATTGACCGGGGTCTTCCGTGTTCCCCAGTGCTGAGAATAGGCGCCCTGCAGTCTGCCAATGCTACCACTTTCCTGATTTTCTGCCGAAAAGGCGAAGCCTAACGATCTAAAAAAAGAACCTACGGATCTGGATGCTGAATCTGGACCATCACGATCGCTTGGACTTTTTCTGGTTTTGATGTAGTCCTCGTACTGCTCCAGATGGTCATAAGCCTGTCTGAGATAGACGACTATAGTTATATAGTTAAATTGAATGGTGATTTGCAACAGATTGTTTTTTGTTATCTGGTGACTGACTATTATGGTACCCCCTTCATGATCAATAGCAATATAGCCATAAGCCCCGGTCCATTGCGCTCGGGCTCTCCTCACTATTGAAGCAATCTGCTGCCCGATATCCAGACAGTGAGCGTTGACAGAGTTCTCATTGACAATGGTGATAACGGCTACGATCAGCGAGAGGTACATCCTTCTTCCCGTTACAAGGGTACACTTGTAGCAAGCATATTCATTCTCGAAAGAGGTCACCAGTGGGCTGCCAGGAATTCCTGTGACTGCGAAACTGATCGTTTGACGGTCTGATTCACTCCCAGCCCGACCGACAGGTGTGACCAGCAGAATCCCCGTGTCATCCTGAAAATGTAAGATGTAGGCAAGCTTACCCTGGTAGTCGTAGAGCCTGTACTCCGCTTCCAGCTTTCGGCCCCAAATTTGCCAGGCAGCAGCCTCTCCACAGGAGAACAGCATGAGAAATACCAGCAGCGCCAAGCAGGCGGGATAATTTTCGCGGGTATGACTCGGACAGGTGATCACAACAAGTCCTATCTGCTCAAGATGAAGGCTGATTCATGAATCAGTATTATTGAAAATACCTGAGTTGCAAGGTCACTCCTTCGGTCAGGAATGAAATATCAAGGCAAAAAAATACCCGCAGGCCGAAGCCAGCGGGTATTTTTCATCAGGTGTCGTAAAAGCCGGAATTACTCAGCTTCAACGAATACCTTGATAGTAGCTGCAATGTCAGTGTGCAGCTGGATGGCTACGTCGTATTCGCCAATAGCGCGAATAGGACCTTCAGCCATGCGGATCTCACTTTTGGCTACTGCAACGCCGGCAGAAGTGATAGCTTCAGCCAGGTCACGAGGACCGATAGAACCGAACAGCTTGCCTTCGTCGCCAGCCTTGGCGGTCAGAGTCAGTTCAATTTCAGCCATTTCAGCTGCACGCTTCTCAGCGCCGGACAGCTTCTCTTTAGCAGCCTTTTCCAGTTCAGAGCGACGTGCTTCAAAAGCTTCCAGGTTTTCTTTGGAAGCAGGCGCAGCCTTGCCGAAAGGAATCAGAAAGTTACGACCGTAACCGGATTTTACAGTTACCTTGTCGCCCAGATCGCCCAGATTGGCGATTTTCTCAAGCAGGATAACGTCCATCGCTAGCCCCTTACCTTTTATTACCGTAGCTGTTATTACCGAGTATTACCGTGTCATGGTCTTTCATTGTGACAGGGTTCCGACATAGGCAACCCTTTCGTCAACAATGCCATGATGCAAACCCGGTGTTTTCGCTCACGGCAGTTTTTACCTGTCAGCCTTGAGCCTTGCCCGACCATCGTTGACGAAAGTCAAACAGGCTGTCAAAACAGGCAGTCAAAACAATAACTGGGTACGCCAGTTGCGTGACAAAGATCAGCAGCATATAGATGCCAACCAGCCAGAAATTCCCCATCTTCCGTACTGCCACCAGCCCATGAAACAGGGCCAGACCAGCAAGAAACAGCGGCAGGGATGCGATCGGAACCAGTACTGTCATTACCGGCGACAGCGCCGTTCCCATCAGAGTCAGGCCCAGCAGCAGCATGCCTACTGCCGGCGTCAGGCGCACCTGCCGGAACTCCTGCCCAAACCCGCCAGGGTTGTACAGAAGCGCCTGCCAGAAGCGCGCCAGGATCAGTGCCATGACACTGCTGACAAGGTTGAACCATGCCAGCATGCCAGTCACGCCAAACTCGACCATCGGTTTCAGGCTTTCCCCTATGTCGACCGTGCTCTCTCCACCCTGCTTGAGGAAGGACTTTAACAAGCCCATCACTGCTTCAGAAAGCAGGGCGATTTGCTGCGGTACCAACTGGTATATGGCGAAGGCGATCAGCCCTCCCACAGGCACCAGCGCCAGGAGTGTTTTTGGCCAGGAAACCGTCTGGCGCAGTATGCAGGCCAGCAGCGCTGTGGCCGCCAGCCCGAGCAATGCATTGATCTGACCAGCGGCCGCCCATGCAATGCCTGGCAGTATGGCCCACATGAGCACTTTCAGCCCGTGGTCAACGCCGCGCCGCAGTATCACCAGGGATACTATGGCGGCACTCAGCCAGAACATCATGGGAATACTGGCAAACAGGACGGCCAGAAACATTGCCTGTTTCGGGCCTTTCATTGCCAGTGCCGCCAATCCACGCATCAAGCTATACCTTCAGTTCCAGAGTGTCAGTCGATCAGTGACGATCGGTGAACGGCAGCAGTGCGATGTAACGCGCACGCTTGACAGCTGTCGCCAGCTGACGCTGATAACGGGCTTTGGTACCTGTGATCCGGCTTGGTACGATCTTGCCAGTTTCAGAGATGTAAGCCTTCAGGGTGTTGAGATCTTTGTAATCGATCTCTTTCACGCCTTCAGCAGTAAAACGGCAGAACTTTCTGCGACGGAAAAAACGTGCCATGGCAACGTCTCCTTCAATTCAGCTAAAAATGGTGCTTGACCTCAGGGTCAAGGGCTTACTCAGCAGAGTCTTCTGCAGCTGGCTCAGAGACTTCTTCAGAAGCTTCTTCACGACGCTCGTCGCGGTGTTCTCCACGATTATCGTCGCGGCGTTCTCCACGATTATCGTCGCGGCGCTCTCCACGATTATCGTCGCGGCGCTCTCCACGATTGTCATCGCGGCGGTCGTCACGACGCTCACGCTTCTCTTCAGCCTGCATCATGATGGAAGCTTCAGTAACAGCTTCATCACGACGAATCACCATATTGCGGATAACCGCATCGTTGTAGCGGAAGTTGTCCGTCAGCTCTTCGAGGATCTCGTTGCTGCACTCAATGTTCATCAGAACGTAGTGAGCCTTGTGGATCTTGTTGATTGGGTAAGCCAGCTGGCGGCGGCCCCAGTCTTCAAGGCGGTGTACCTGGCCACCATTTTCAGTGATAGCGCGAGTGTAGCGCTCCACCATGGCTGGTACCTGTTCGCTCTGGTCAGGGTGCACCAGAAAAACGATCTCGTAATGACGCATTATTTGCTCCTTACGGGTTAAACAGCCTTCCGATTCGTCAGAGTCGGTAAGGCAAGGAGGATGGGCGCACTGTTAAAAACACTTGTTTAAAACGATTGTGCAAATTCTCTGTTTCCGGAACCAGGTCACAAATACAAAGGCTGCCGCAAAGGCAATCTGCACACCACGCCCAGCATACAAAGAGCCGCGAATTTTAGAGAACTGTGACGATGGTTGCAAGAGCACCAGCCCACAGCCCCCTGCCGTATTTACCTCCCGGGAGTGGGCATCTCTTGCGGATTGACCGCCGCCACCTAAGCTTTAGTTGAACAGATTCAATCGTTTACCGACCTGTAATCCACTGGTTGCCGAAACCGAACAACGTCAATTCCCTTTTCAGAACGAATGATAATGACAGGCTCTCCGGTGCAAGGTCCGGGTAAAGACCAGAAGAACGACCGGTTGTGGCACACAACAGTATGCTTCCTATTATTCCTGTTTCCACTGGCCGTCCAGGCGACGCCAATGCAACTACGCCTGGAAGGTTTGGCAGGTGAACTGCGCGACAACACGGAACTCCACCTTGAAACCCTGCATGACATTGAAGCCTCCCGGCTGACCGCCCTGGAGCCGGATATCCGTGAGACCGTAACAAGAGCACTGCAGGCTCTTGGCTATTACCAGCCTGATATCAACATAAAGCCCCGACAAAACCCGCCTGACACCCTGGTCATCCAGGTCAGCGCCGGGAAGCCAGTCAGGGTTCGCTCACTGCACATAGACATCACTGGCGAAGCCATTCGTGACAGGGCCTTCCAGCGGCTATTAAAAAACATGCCGCTGCAGCGCGGCGATGTTCTCAATCATGGCCAATACGAAGCCATGAAAACTGCCCTGACCAGCCTGGCGCTCAACAGAGGCTACTTTGATGCCCGGCTGACCCGGCACACTGTGGCTATTGATGTCGATGAGCTGGCCGCAGATATCAGGCTCAGCTTCGAATCCGGAGTCCGCTACCGCTTTGGCAGGAATCACTATGGAGACATGTCCGAGGGAACAATCCACCTTCTGGAATACCTGCTGACCTTCCAGCCAGGGCAACCTTATAAGGCCATCAAGCTGGGCAAACTGAACCGGGACATTTCCTCTACAGGCTATTTCAGCCAGATCGATGTCCACCCCATGCGCTCTGAAGCTGAAAATCATGAGATGCCGATCTACATCAACGTCATTCCCGACAGGAACCACCAGCTGGAACTCGGCGCCGGATTCTCTACCGACGAAGGCCCGCGTTTTTCTATCACCTGGGACAAACCCTGGGTGAATGACCGGGGGCAGAGCCTGACTAATGAACTGCGCGCCTCCGAAAAGCGTGTTGAAGCCACCAGTGTTTACAAGATTCCGGTGGGACACCCTTTACTGGAGTTCTATAACCTGCAGCTGGATTACCAGTACAAGGACGTGGAAGACACCGAGAGCAACCTGTTTGCGCCCTCCATTCACCGCTGGAGCAAGAAACCGAATGGCTGGGATCGGGATCTGTTCTTCCGGCTGCACTATGAAGATTTCAGGCAGGGGCAGCAACAGGACAAAAACTTCCTGCTGATTCCAGGAATCACCCTGAGCCGTCGGCGGGTCAGGGGTGAGCTTGATCCACACTGGGGCGACCAGCAGATGGCACGACTCGAGCTCTCCAACCGTCTCTGGGGCTCAGACACCGACTTCATGAAACTCTGGGGGCGCAGCAAGTGGCTCAGGAGTGTTGCCCAGAAACACCGGTTCCTCTGGCGTATTGAGCAGGGGGTGATCTTCATTGAAGATGTCCGCGCCATTCCTCCCAGCATCCGTTTTTTCACCGGCGGTGACCAGACGGTGAGGGGTTATGACTATGAAAGCATTTCGCCCAGAGACAACAGTGGCAAGCTGACCGGCGCACGTTACATGACAGCGGCCAGTGCAGAGTACGAATACCAGTTTGCCAAGCACTGGCGGACAGCAACCTTTATAGATGCTGGCACAGCCACCAACGAATATTTCACTAAAGAGCAGAACGACTGGAAAACCGGTGTGGGTGTTGGCCTTCGCTGGATCACACCACTGGGGCCTCTGAAGGTGGATCTGGCTTTTGCCGTCAGTGAAAAGAATACACCCTGGCGCATCCACTTCAGCATAGGGCCGGATATATGAAGCGCTTTCTGCTGATATTCACCGGCCTTGTCTGCACGGTTTTTCTGGCCGCAGGGTTACTGGCTTTCACCCAAAAGGGGAACAGCTGGTTATGGCGGCAACTCTGCAACCAGTTGCCACAACTGCACGGAGAGATGATTTCAGGAACACTCCTGCACGGATGGACTTTTAAGAACCTTCAGTGGCGAGATGAATCCTTTGACTTCAGAGCTGACAGGGTAGTTCTGCAATGGCAGCTGGATCAGATTCTGGGCAGACACCTGACCGTCACAAGGCTGGAAATTCATCAGCCCGTCATAACTCTGTCAGAGACAGAAACCCCTGACGAAACATCACAAGAAGACTCTCCAGGCACAGGTTTCGCCGTTCCCATTGAACTGGATCTCAAGGAGCTACTGGTCAGTCAGTTGCAATTTGTTTCCAGAGAGGTGGAAATAAACCTCGATCAACTCAAAACCGATCTTCGACTCAAAACCAGACAGCTTCTTGTTGATAAGGTTCTCGCCGATAAACTGAAGATCAAACTGCCGGAAACTGCCGAAAGCTCCAGCGCTCAGTCCGAAGAGATTCAATTACCGGACATCACCCTCCCCCTGCCGGTCAGGATACGAGAGCTGAAACTCAGCAACGCCCTGTTTGAACAGGGTGACATTCAAGCAACCATAACCCAGGTCGACTTGGCACTGGAGGCAGAACAGGACCAACTGCAACTGTCTGATCTGAAACTTGTCTCTCCCTGGGCTGACCTTTCTGCCGAGGGTTCTGTCCGCCTTAACAACGATTATCCACTGTCGCTTAAAGCTCAGATCGATATACACAAACATCCCCTGCAAGAGTTTCTCGTACAAAACCGTGCTCAACTGGAACTCTCCGGCTCACTCAAAAAGCTGGATATAACACTCGAGAACCATGGAACCCTGGATGGTATTTTGCAGGGCTTCATCGAGCCCTTGTCGCCCAACCTGCCCTTTGACCTTTCACTGTCCTGGGCGCCACTGCAATGGCCGGCCAGCTCACAGCTGAAGGAGCTACCGGTACAGGCGGGAACACTTTCTGCCCAGGGCAGTCTGCAGCACTTTCGACTGAAGTTGTCCACCAGCCTGCAACTGAAAGAACAGTTATCCACACAGGTGGCGCTGGCAGCTGAAGGAAATATTGACCAGCTTGCCATTAACAGGCTGTCCGTTAAGGCAGGCAGAAACCAGCTGACAGCCAGTGGCGAACTCCGGAAAAACTGGACAATCAACGCCGAATTGAATGCTCCGGACTTAGGCGAACTGTATCCCGGCCTGGAAGGCTCCCTGTATAGCCAGTTCAACTTCAGGGGTGACTTCGGAACCGCCGAGGGAAGCTATCAAATCGACAGTCCTGCATTGAATTTCGGCCAGTTCAGCCTGGTGAACCTTGAAAGCTCAGGACAGTTGAGCCGGGACAAAATCATGGGCGGCGATATCGCTTTAACCCTGGATACCCTCAGCACCGGCTCCGTACAGTTACAACAAGTGTCGTTTAGCCTGACCGGCAATGAACATTCACATACCGCACAGTTTAAGGCGGAAGGACAGCCACTGGCTGGGGCCATGACGGTCCACGGCTCCTGGAAGAGTAATCTCTGGACAGGCTCAACAGCTCAGGCAGAAATTCAAACGCCGGTCGGGAACTGGTCTCTTGCCGAAACTATGGAGATCACTGTCAACGACCTGCTGCAGGCCAGCCTGTCACCCCATTGCTGGCAGTCCGGCAAAGCCAGCCTGTGCATCCGGCCATCGCTTTTATCCACAGCCCATATCCAATCAGAGTTCGCCCTGACCGGTTTTTCTCCAGAGCAGTTCTCCAGTTATCTTCCTCCGGCATTGCAATGGCAGGCCCGCCTGACTGCAGAAGGCAGTGTTCTCTGGAAACAGGGCCAGCCTCCACAACTAAATCTTAAAGCTAACAGTTCTCCCGGCAATCTGGTTCTGGACAATATCCAGAGTGAGTACGAGACACTCGACATGAGCTTCAACCTGACCCCGGACAAACTGGATGGCACGCTTCGGTTTTTCTCCCGGGAACTGGGTACTATCAGCATGAATTTTGCCGTGGATGAACCGCAACAGAAGCGCCTGCTATCAGGGCAGTTCTCCATTGATCGTCTGCTCTTGAACAGTTTCGCGCCACTGATCCCCGAAGTTTCTGCGCTGGATGGTCTTGTATCCGCCAACGGTAAGCTGGCAGGAAACCTGGACAAACCACTGATCTATGGCGAGCTGGTACTGGAGAACGGTTCTCTGGAAACGGACTCTGATTTTGCCCGAATCAGGGAGCTCTCTTCCAAGGTCTCTTTGAAAGGAGATCGGGGAGTCATCTCCGGACATTTAATGGTGGGCGAAGGCCGGTTGAACGTTGGTGGTGACCTCAGCTGGAGCCAGTTGCCGCCCACAGGAAAGATAACCCTTTCAGGCGAAGAGCTGGAGGTTAAGTACCCCGGTATTGCCACTGCCAAAGTATCACCAGACCTGGTGCTGACCTTTGGGCAGGCGACGGAACTCAAAGGCAGGCTCTCCATTCCCTACTCGCGCATTCGTATCAAGAGCCTGCCGGAAAATGCCGTGGACGTATCCGATGATGTCAAAGTCACTATCAAAGGCGTTCCTGTCAGCCCCGAAGCCAGGAAGGCACCTTTTAATATCGATCTGGCCCTGACGATTGGCGACGATAATGAACTGGATGCTTTTGGCCTGAGAACCGGCCTTACGGGCCGACTGAACCTGAAGCAGGAAACGGACAGGCCCCTGGAAGCTCATGGTGAAGTCCAATTAAAAGAAGGCCGTTATCACTACCTCGGGCAGGACCTGCTGATTCGGGAAGGGAAGATCATCTTCTCCGGCCCTGTTGACCGCCCCTTCCTGGTCATCAACGCCATCCGCAACCCTGACGCCATCGAGGACAGGGTGACCGTTGGCATCCGGGTCAGCGGCACCCTGCAACGTCCTGACTGGGAAGTCTACTCCAATCCGGATATGCCCCAGCAGGAACAGCTTTCCTATCTGCTCCGGGGCAGTGGCCTCAAAGGTGGCGACAGCGGTGGTTTGCAGGCGATCCTGCTGGGCCTTGGTGTCAATCAGTTGGGAGGGATTGCTGCCAGTATCGGGGACACCATTGGTGTCAGTGACCTGACCCTGGAAACAGAAGGCAGGGGCGATGACACCCGGGTCACTGTCGGTGGCTATATCGCGCCAGGACTGCGTATCCAGTATGGCGCCGGGGTGTTTCGCTCCGTCAGTGATATCAAGGTTCGCTATGAAATCATTCCCAGGCTTTACCTTCAGGCCGTCAGCGGTCTGGCCCAGGCAGTGGATATCTTTTATCGGTTCAGCCTGTAACAAGCTTTTTAGAATGGTTCCAGTCCGTCCCATGGAAACCAGTATTGCTCCCAGCTGCGATTTTTCACATTGAACAAAAGAGGGATTAATGAGGTGTTTGGGTGTTTTTGCATTTCAGCACTAACTCTCTCCAAGAGCCGCGGGGTGATCTGACTGGAGCGCAGAGTCCCTAGAAAAAGCGGCAGTCCAGTGCTGACATAGTGCCTGACCAGGCTCTCGACCACCGGACTGTCAACCCTGGGATAAGCCGTTATCATGACCATCTCCAGCAGGCTGAGATTTTCAGGGAGCAAAATAGACATTTCCGCATAAGGCCAGCCCTGAATATCCAATGAGTAAGGCGGACTCCTGAGTGCACTGGCAACAATCTCACGACATTTGTCCTGTAGCTCCTGAATAAGTAAGGGCCAGAAGTGTCTTTTCCACCGAAGAATTTTATCAATCGCCAGCCCCATTATCTGCTCTTGAATAACGGCCTGAGTCTGATAAAAAGTTTGAACCTGCTGTGAACTCAGGTATGGAAGAACCAGCTCAACCGGTAACTGTCTGGATAAATGCAGCCCGGAATGAGACAGAATGAGATAATACAGTCTGACGCCCAAGGGTAAATCTGCTACATCGATAGCATCATTAATCGGAAGGAGTAGCGCCTGTTCAAGGTATAGCTTCAATTCAGGGTTCACACCCTGTTCTGTCATGAGTTTTGAAAATGTGTCCAAAGCCCAAGGAATTGTCGGCATGTAAGAGTAAACGACGGAAGCATAAGAAAGCATGAGCGCTTCTTCTTCAGTAAATGAAACCCCCATATACTCCAGTAACTGGCGAAAAACCGATGCTGCCAGAACCGATCGATAAACCTGTTTGTTGTACAAGTCCTTGGCCTCCTTGGGTAGGCCAAATAACAATTTTTCAATATTGTCCGCATAGGCTTCGCTCTGTAACAAATGCCTGAACAGGCAAGGAGTTTCAGGGAGCAAACCCGCTAATGGCTGAATGCTCGAAAAGGGCAGTTGACAATCATCACCCAGCTTAGGGTCTAAAGCTTCCAGTACATCGTAATAGGGGTTATGACTATCGCTCCTGCCTGCTGTGTGCGCTTTGAGACTGAGAAATTTCTGATCCTGATTCTCTATCTTTCTTGCCAGGCTGAGTGCTGAGATTGAGCTGCCCAGATAACTGAAGCCACCCCTTCCTTCATCAAAATAAACAACAGGAATGGCGGCAATTTCTTTCATGGTATATTGGGCTGCCTGTAAAGCTTTTATAAGAGTACTCACATCGGCCATTTGTTGATATTTCAAAGGATCAGGAATAACAATCGCCTGTATTTCTTTTTTCCCTGGTATCCAGTTCACCAGTACTTCGTTGAAACGACAACGACATGAATCAACTGCCTTATTTTTTCCGCAAAGGAATGTTCCGTCAGGTTTCAAGTGACCGCTTGTCAGCGTTCTTCGCACAAAAAATTCCTCCTCGCTCACCCCTTCGGGAAGAGAACCTCCTTCTTTGCGCCAACGAATCAAAAACTCTTTTTCTCTCAGGCATTGTTCTCTCAGCTTATAAATAAATGAGTATTCACAAACGTGACATTTATAAGTTGATTCAACTTCTGTATGTCGCATGTTTTTCGGGAAAGAGTCATACTGGCCTGATTCAAACAGACCAACCCTAATTCTGGTCTGAGAGGCAATATCTTCTTTGTAGCGGGCTACTATGCTGACGTCGGGAGAAAAGGCCAGAGCCATTCTGCTGGCTCTGCTGTATGGGGCAGCAAATAACATGGCATTCATTCCCAGGATTACGAATGAGGCAGATGATACGCCTCCCGCAAGCCATTTATCCATTTTTTCCCTGGGGGTTCCGTGGTGTCTGGTAAATACTTTGATCACCGCGCCCCTTGAAATAAAGGTATTCAGAAATTTTATCCAGTTCTGATAAGCCTCAGTTTTTGCATAGTCATGGCAGTTGGTGTTTGCATTACAGATTTCATTCATGCATAGCGAACAGGGAGGAATGATGACAGGCGTTACCGCATTCAGTGGTGTTCCTGCTTCTGACTGCTGTGATGACATAACGGGCCTGTCCAGCCATGTTGCTCCCTGTACTGGTATAGGGGCTTCAGTATAAATAGCTATGGCTTCCTGGGCTTCGGTGGGTTGTGCCTGTGTTACCGGAGCCTGTTTGATATGTGTTTGTGAATTTTCTTTTTTTTCTTCTATCAGTCGGAGCAAACGAGCCAGTAGCGGGAAAGCAACCTGAAGTGAATAAGGCTCTGCACGGTCATTCCTGAAAATTTCAGGCAATAGTTTTTCAAGGAGCTCCTCGAAGTCCACTTCAGGTACTTCAAGCGCTATACCTTTTTCAGACGCGCTGTCATAGCTACCCTGATGCAAAATGTCTGCTGCAACGGGCCCTGAGTACTCCCTGAATATCTGTGAAGAAAAGGTGGATGCTGGACTGGGGAAGCCTGTAAATGAATGAGCACTGATCCCTGATGCCTGACTGCCTGTTGAGAGAAGGCTCAGGAGCACTCTCATCATCAGAGGAACTGCTCTGGACTTCACTGAGAAGAAAAAGCTGATATTGAGAAAGCTTTGTCGGCAATATTGACGCATAACGAAGCGTGTACTGTCTTTCATTGGTTCCCCTGACAACAGGTTGCCCAAGGCTGCGGATATCTTCTATCTGTTCAGCCTTTAGTAACAGGCTTGTTAGGCAGACTAGCGGAACATTTATCTTTTTGACGACTCTCTTGAACATCGACATGGATATTTATGGAGCCCAATCAAGGATGGATTCAACAGGAATATCGCAGGCCAGCCCGGCGCCCACAAGTTCGCCGACACCTTCAGGAGACATTGCCCTGGGGGATGTCTGCGATCATGCCCAGCGGAAAGAAGCCTACTTCCTGATTAATGGAGTAATGCGTCTTGTTTATGCCCTGCCCAAAGAGGTCAGGGGTCAATACATTCCCCCTAGTTCTGGAGACCGACTGCAAAACCCTCGGCGCAGCTGGACAACTCGATGCTTTTGCCTCACAACACCAGGCAAGGTCACCAATCAATACTGGCAATCCATCAGCAAAGCCGTTGAGGCTGTCCCTGTGTATTTTGAAGAGCTGCCAGTCAAGGGCACTGAAGCTGAGTGTCATGCCTGGAAGTTCAAGACCCTGAAAAACGACGAAAGGCCGACCAGAGGTACACCACTCATCAAACTGCCGCCTGCCAGCGAAGCCAGGGGCAAAGAGCTGGCCATTTATAACGCCGATAAAGAAAAGAACTGCAAAATCAGCACTGCTAAGGGCAGGATTATTGGACAGCTGAAACCCGAAGAGGCTATTTTATTTCACCAGAGCCAGTCTTCTGATCACAGCTCAGACTGGCAGGAAATGGTCAGCTACAAGCCAGAGGGAATAGCAGTTCGCTCGAACCCCCTGCTGGTCGAAGAGCAGCCGATCTACCTTGTCAAAACAAGCAGGAGTGACCGACCTCTTCCTGAAGAACCAAGGGAAGGGGAGCTTTTCATACCAGTGAAAATGGTCTGCGAAACCATCGCCCGAAAGCGGCAAAATCAAGAGGAGCCTGTCGTTTGCTCAGGCCCATACAACGTCCAGCAACTCCTCAAAGCGTCACAAAACAAACCCGCATTAAGCTTTATCTTTCATGACACCCGGACAGAACATCTTATTGCTGTCAGGGTTGTCCGTGACCCGGATAACAACCGGGTTATCTGCTACCTCAATGAAACCCTGGGTAGTAAGCTGGATACCACCGGAGTCATCCGCGAGAAGATCATTGATGGTTTGAAAGAAGGCTGCCGGGGCCAGGATATTGTCGTACTGTACCCTCAGGAAGAGCTGCAAAAAGACTATTCATCCTGTGGGGTATTCACGATCAATGGAATGCGCTTTTTTGACAAGCATCCCGATTTTGATCAGGAAATTCGGGCACTGGCCGGAGACCCGAAAAAAACGCCGGAAGGCAAAAGCTCGACTCAACAGGACCGGGTGCAATGCCGCCCCCTGCTACTGAAGGAGATGCCTCCCCACTTGTTAAAATTTTACCAGGGCAGCCTTAGCCAGATTAACAACCCGCCTACTCGGGAAGAGCTGAAGGCAATGAAGGCTGAGCAAAGAGACAGACTGTTTACAAAGGCACAACTTGATGCCCCCGTCAGTGGTAAAGGCAAGAATGAAGAACCGCTGCGGGCGTACATAATCCGTCATCAGAAGGAGCTTCAAAAGCTTTCTGAGCCGGAAGCCAGGGGCTTCGCTAATATGGCGGCGTTCCGGAAACGTTACAAGTATTTGAGTCAATGCCTGTCACTGTCCCATGACCGCCGGTGTTTTTCTCCTGAACGTCAGGCGGTCATAAGTGAAGCGGAAATCGAAGACGAACCGGTATTGATGCCAAAGAGAAAAACGTCGGCCAAAGGGCATGAACGGCATGGGATAGAACAGGCTCGGAAATCCCCTTTGATACCAGCCTCAGGCATACCGGTTCCCAAAGAACGGAAGGCGGCAAAAGCAGCAGTGAACAAATTATCAGGCAAGGGAAAGATAACCACTCAGCCAGCTGCTGGGCAGCCTATTGATTTCAGCCCGATTCTTAAAGAAGGCGACCCGAACAAAATCAACAAGTGGATCAGGGATCGTCACCCAGAAATTGGCGAGTTTCCGGAAAATGAAGAGGACTGGTGCAATATCTGCGATTTTGCTAATTTTGTAGCAGACCCGAATACTATCGACCTGACCAAACTGCAAGGCATTCGCACATGGGCGGCCGCCCTGAGGGCACCGGAAGCACAGAAGCTTCCACGCAACCAGCTGATACTGAAATGGCTGAATGTTTCCAAGAACATGAAACCGTACTGGCAACAAAAAAACCTTGACTGGGTGCTGGATCGCTTGGAAAAACTGGGGGAAAAAGTCGGCAGGAACCAGCCTCCCGAAATAGCAGCTGTTGAACCTCAACCCAAACCCATGGAAATGGGAAAAAAACCTGAATCATTGGAATCCGGTGCTTCAGAAAATGCAGCAGCCCCACTCTCTGGCCGGAAAAGAACTTCCAGCCAGTCAGCTTTACCTGAGGCGGCTGAAGCCCGCCCCGCTGCCAGTAAATATCTGAAACTGGAAGGTCAGATCTACAAAGTGCAGCCTCTACTTTTTGCCATGGTCAAGCTCTTAGTTAAACAGCCTGATTGCAGCCACATTGTCCGCTGGCTTGATGAAGAGCAGGGGCTGTTCCAGATGGTAAACTTTGAGCAACTAAACAATGCTTGGCACATCATACAGCGAATAGAGCCCGAAGAGCTCAGCCCCGGGAAACCCTTAGTCGTACTCTGTGCCCAGAAGATGGCAGAGCAGACACCACTGAATTCGAAATTTTTTCCTGACGGGAGCTGCTTTGTACTTGACGAAGATCGGTCTACCTTTATTCCAGTTACTCCTGTAGTGGAAGGATCACAGGAGTAACTGCCCAGCTTTCACAATAAAATCCGCCAGATTCTCCATCGCCAGATTAACCAGCCTTTGCCGGGCTTCCTGAGTGCCCCAGGCGCAGTGGGGGGTAATGATCAGGTTGGGCAGTTTATGCTCTTTCACTGCATCGATCAGAACATTGCCATTGCGTGGCGGCTCCCCGGTCAGCACATCAAAACCTGCTCCACCCAGTTTCCCTGAGAGCAGGGCGTCAACCAGGGCCTGCTCATTGACCAGGCCGCCACGGGCGGTATTTACAAGCAGGGCTGAAGGCTTCATCAAGGACAGACGTCGTGCATCCAGAAGGTTACTGGTCTGCTCGGTCAGGGGGCAGTGCAGGCTGACAACATCAGCCTGCGCCAGCCCTTCCTCCAGGTCAACCCTGTCTTTCATCGAAGAGGAACCGGGCACTCTCGCTTTAAGAATCTTCATCCCGAAGGCTTCAGCCATCCGGGCTACTTCTTTTCCCAGGTCTCCGTAACCAATAACCAGCAGCGTTTTGCCGTTCAACTCCATGAGTGGGTGATCCAGCAGGCAGAACATGTCACTGCCTGCCCAGGTGCCGTTGGTGGCGTCCCGGGAGTAGGCAGGCAGTGAGTTGGCCAGGGTCAACATCATCGCCATGGTATGCTGGGCTACCGACGCAGTACCATAGCGCTCAACATTCCTGACTTCTATGCCGAACTCCACCGCAGCCTGCCGGTCAATATTATTCATGCCAGTTGCCAGCACACCTATGTACTTCAACCGGGGAGCCCCAGCCATGTGCTCGCGGGTAATAACGACCTTATTGCAGATAAGAATCTCTGCTTCAGCGATTCTTCCTGCCACCTCGACCGGCCCGGTCTTTTCATGGATCTCCAGATTCAGGGGCAAACAATCGAAGGGCTCCAGCGTGACATCGTCGCCCAGGGTTGCCGAATCAAGGATCACCGCATTCAGTTTTTTCACAATCCACCTTCACCCCGGCGACACTACCTAGATACCTAGTAATCATACCTAAGGAAGAGGTCGCCAGGTCTGCCTAATCTAGGAGTCGGACTTATGCTTTCGAGCATGAAATTGTCTTAAGTCCACAGACTCCTAATATTCGTTATCTTGAAAAGGGAGCATCATGACAATGCTCGCACCAGATTTCACTTTCTCACACCAGCGCCTGCCCGGACTTGACCTGGAACAATTCGCCCCTTTCTTTCGCCAGCTGGCCCCGGACCAGCATGTCGATGGCAATTACCGCTTCCGCCGTTACTCCCGCTTTACCGGTGTTCCCGGCCACCTCAGAAAGCTGGGGCATGAGGCATTTGTGCAATCAAAGCAGGAAAATTACCTGAGCGGTAACATTGCCAGGGATTTTGATGAGCTGGAACAACCGCTGATCTGCCTGCCGCCATTCGAGCAACTGATCCAGACAGTGAACCTTTTCTTTGGCTATGACCCGGCCAGGACAGTACTGGGCATTCACCAGATTCGCATTACCTGTTCAGAAGGGGAAGCGGGCTTGCCGGTGCCCGAAGGTATCCACCAGGACGGCTTTGACCTGATCGCCATGTGCTGTGCCGCCCGTCACAATGTGTCAGGCGCTGAAACCCGACTCTATCGCACACCGGAAGAAAAACCAGTCTATAACTGTGTCCTGGAACCCGGCGATATTATCTACTGCAATGACCGCTCGCTGTTCCATTACACCTCCCCGATTAAGCCCGCTCCCGGGCATTTCAGGGGTTACCGGGACATGTTTGTACTGACTGTCAGCCTCGGAGAACAACAATGGAAAACAACGTCAGAAAGCTCGACTTCAAGGCTATCCGACAACAGTTTCCCGCCCTTACCCGTATAGCCGGCAGCCCGGGTCAACAGGCCATTTTTGCCGATGCTCCGGGCGGTACACAGTTACCCAGAACAGTGATAAGGGCCATGTCAGACTACCTCGGCAATGGCACAGCTAACCTGGACGGCGCCTTCTCAACCAGTGTGGAAACAGAAGAACTGGTGCAAAGGGCAAGGAAATCAGCCGCCCTGTTTATGAACGCCACAGATAACAGTATTGTGTTTGGGGCAAACATGACCACCCTCACGTTCAACGTCAGTCGCGCCCTGGGTAGAACCTGGCTGCCGGAGGACGAAATACTGTTAACCGCCCTGGATCATGACGCCAACTTCACTCCCTGGCAGACCGCCGCAGAGGAAGCAGGTTGCAAGACGGTGGTCATCCCTGTGGATGACAGGGGGGAGATCTCAGTCAAGTCATTCCGGCAACGGCTCACAGAGAAAACACGTCTGGTGGCGTTTACCCTGGCATCCAATGCCACAGGTTCACTTACTCCCGCCGCTGGCATGATCAAGCTGGCCCATCAGGCTGGCGCCATGGTCTACGTTGATGCCGTGCATTACGCAGCTCATCGACTGATTGATATACAGGCGCTCGACTGTGACTTTCTGGTCTGCTCCCCCTACAAGTTCTTTGGTCCTCATATGGGCATACTGTATGGGCGGCCTGACCTGCTGGAAAGCATTGAGCCCTACAAGGTCAGACCTGCCCCGAATCATGCGCCAGGACGCTGGGAAACCGGCACACAGAACTTTGAGGGCATCGCCGCCCTACACGCCTGTATTCACTATCACGCAGATCTCGCACAGCAAGGTCTGAACCGTAGAGGTCTGGAGGGTGCCAGCACCATGATCGTGGCTCACGAAAACCAGCTGGCCCGGCAATTTCTGGAAGGTGTTGCTGATATCCCCGGACTGCGGCTCTACGGTCAACCAGCACCAGAAAACCGCACCAGCACTTTCGCCCTTTCACATACGACACTTTCATCACACAGGCTGGCTGAAAAACTGGCAGAAAAGGGCATATTTACCTGGTCCGGTGACTTCTATGCCAGAGAACTTGTTCGCAGTCTGAAACTGGAGGAACGGGGCGGACTGCTGAGAATCGGCTTTGTTCACTACAACACAGCCGATGAAGTCGACAGAGTTCTGAATACCCTGGAGAACATTGTTCAATCAGGAAAACTCTAACCAGGATATTCCATAAACATGCCCTCCGACTCTCGCTTGCTCCCTGAGACGACAAGGTTCTACGCGACAGCCGGAGCAGCTTATGAGATATCCGGGCTGACCTCTGCCGGTTCCCTTGACTGCTATCATTGGTCATTGATACAGGCACAGGGATGCGAACTCAGAACAATGACCGACCTTCTTGTACTTCTATTGATCGCCACCACGCTGGCGGGTTTTCTGATCGTTCCCTGGCTAACGCCACTGACCGCCGCCCTGCTCCTGCTCTATTCATACATAAAGCACCGAATCAGGCAGTCGCCCGTCACTTGCCTGATCAGTTTTTACGGGATCATCAGCCCTGCCCTTTGGTTTATAGAGAGTATGGATGTGATTGAACACATTTTTGGCAGTCCCCAGCTGTACATACTACCGCAGGCTATTCTTTTGTTTCTGGCGATCCGCGAGCAGCAACAGTTCAACCTTGCGGGTTATATGAAGGCGTCTATTGGCTTGACTCTGGGGCTTTCCGCATTCGCCCTTTATATCATGGCATTTGCAGCTTTCTTTTCAGCCGGAGTCTAAAGGTTCAGGGCTAACGCTGTCTGACCGCTTCAAACAAACATACGCCGGTTGCCACTGAGACATTAAGGCTGCTGACGGAACCGGCCATGGGCACAAACACCAGTGAGTCGCACTTTTCTCTGGTCAGTCGACGCATACCTTTTCCTTCAGCGCCCATGACCAGCGCCAGCGGTCCTTTCAGATCGGTCTCATAGAGACTTGCCGCACTTTCACCGGCAGTGCCTATCATCCAGATACCTCGTTCCTTCAACCAGTCCATGGTACGGGAAAGGTTGGTGACCTGAACCATTGGGACATGCTCGGCAGCACCACAGGCTACTTTGCGGGCGGTGGCATTCAGGCTGGCGGATTTATCCCTTGGCGCAATCAGTGCGTGAACACCAGCGGCATCGGCGGTTCGCAGACAGGCGCCAAGATTGTGAGGATCGGTGACACCATCAAGAATCAACAGAAAAGGCGGCTCATCCAGGTTGTTCAGCAGATCTTCCAGGTCGCCTTCCCGGTAGACGGTAGCCGCCGCTACACGAGCCACTATACCCTGGTGTACACCCTCAACCTTGGAGTCCAGCTGGCTGCGCTCAACGAAGCGTACGGTGACCCCATGACTGCGGGCCTCTTCCACCAGGACACTGATCCGCTTATCGGTCCGTCCCTTCAGAACCAGGAGTTCCAGTACCTTTTCAGGGGAGCTTTCAAACAGGCTCTGCACGGCGTGCAGGCCGAATACCACGTCACTGTTCATTTCATTGGGTTCATTCAATCATTGGGAGAGGATTGCAGGAGGTCGCCGACAGGCCCCCAACTTTGCGGGCATCATAGTAGCAGACCTGTATGCTATCTTCTCCGGCTTTTTGGTCTATCTTCTGTCCCATCTTTAGTTCGTCAAGATTGAGGGCAGCTGATGAGATTTTTCTCTAAACAGGGCTTGTACGGCATCTTCTTTTCAATCCTGAGTGGCTGCCTGCTTGCCTCAGAATCAGATGTTCTTAGTGATTTAAAAGAAAATGATTTCGCTATCATTCCAGGCATCCGTCATCACTCACTGTCGGCCCTGGTGCCTGTACAGCATGTTAATGTGTTAATGTGCCACGCTATGTCGTCATTAAAGCCAGGCCAGTGCCTGCAAATCTGGATTACAGACAATGAAGCAGAAGGGGACTTTAGCTATGTCGCCATTTTGCAGGTAGGTGATACTGAAAAGTCTGAAAGAAATGTGCCCGGAGAAAGCTGCCCACATGCCGACATGAAGGTGTCAAAAAACTTTGTTGCTAAACCTGGCCTGCCAGAGCGAATAGGACCACTCGGCTCGATCTGCAGATACAATGAAGCAACTCTATTTTTGGGATCAATGGTCATAAACAAGGGCGGCAAAGTTCAGATCGGCGACGTGCTTGTGCATTCTGTTGACAAACCTGATAATTACAATACAAATTTCAACTCCAATACATCACATGACTGCCAGAGAATACTGACAACCGATTCCAACTAGCAACACAACCTGCTGAAGTTTTTATTCACACCTTGCACAGTCATTATTCTGCAGTAATTCCGTCATGTTTTTTCGCCTGGAGCCTCATACTTTGGTTGGGCCGCCGACAGCCCCCCAACTTTGCGGGCATCATAGTAGCAGACCAGTATGCTATCTTCTCCGGATTTTTGGTCTATATTCTGTCCCATCTTTGTTTGTCGAGATTGAGGGCAGCTGATGAGACTTTTCTCTAAACAGGGCTTGTACTGCATCTTCTTTTCAATCCTGAGTGGCTGCCTGCTTGCCTCAGAATCAGGTGTTCTTAGTGATTTAAATGAAAATGGTTTCGCTATCATTCCAGGCATTCGTCATTTATCACTGTCGCCCGTGGTGCCTGTAAAGCATGTTGATGTATTAATGTGCCAGGGTAAGTCGTTATTAAAGCCAAATCAGTGTTTGGAGATCTGGTTGCAAGATGTTGAAACTGGAGCGAATCTTAGCTACGGAGCCTTTTTAGTGACAATTAATAAGGCAGTAAAGTGTGGAGCAGATGCGCCTGGAAGTTGCGAATCTACAGAAGCAACCTTCTCATACTATATTCTTAAACCGGACCTGCAACAGAAAAAAAATATGATACCACTGGGCATGATTTGCAGATACGATAGCGAAGATATATTTTTGGGAGGAATGACCTTACGCAACAAGCACACGGGCAACATACTGACCGCCAACACACTTGTGGAATCTGTATATGATGCTAACTCTTACAATATAAACTTTAACTGCAATACATCACATGACTGCCAGAGATTACTGACAACCGATCACTACTGTCCAGGTGAAATTAAAAGTGTTCATCGGGGTGAGTTCTGCCCACAGACCCTCAACTTGAGCCATAATATGTGAGTATTCCTCAACTCTCATCAGTGCCATGTCCTCATCTATTTCCCTTGCCGATAGACTCGCAGCCCACCCTGAGCTTGAGTTAAGAGTTTCTGCACTTCTGGATATTGTTGAAGCCGAGTCAGGACACCTGGATCGTGCTGACGATGCCGAAGAGGCCGTCATTGCTAACTTGCGCCGAATGGGTAATGAGCTGCTCACTGACTGGCGTACCGACAAAGAAGATCAGAAGTATGTAGAGTCTTGCCTGAAGCACCCCGGTGCGCCAGTACGAAAAAAAACACTTATTGGCTGAGCACCTATGGAAAGATTGAAATCCAAGAACGTTGCCAAACGGTAGACAAGCATCGAATCAGGCCCTTCAGTAAGACTGCACACATCCACTGTCGCGATTACTCCCTTGCCATTCAACGAAGAATCGTAGACTTTGGCTCAGATGGCTCTTTCGAGGCGGCGGCAAAAAAACTTCAGTTCATCCGTGACAACTGGAAGAGCATTACGGCATTGCTGTGCCCGAGTCTTCAATCCGGGCAATAACGCTTGAACACGCAAGGTGCATGCAAAAAGACTCGATCAGCTCATTGCAAAATCGCCAGGACTGTCTCGGTGA
>JBPCXN010000307.1:0-5443 GCA_051008495.1 Endozoicomonas sp.
ACCAATGAACATATTTAGTGAAAATATCTGCCTTTTTCTCCGGTATAAATAAAAAACATCATCGAAAATAAAAACACAGAAATAATTCATGTCCGAACCGGTTATTGCGCCAGGTCATGGTTTTGACTGGGGGCTTGCTGGGCCGCACCTTCAGCTCTTGACCGTATCCGGGCATTCTCATCAGAAGCTCATAAACCCTCTATTTCCGGCAGATCCTCCACGGGCGCACCATCGTCATCCGCGTCAAAATCATCAGGCTCTGAATCCGGAAGAACATTCCAGACATCAGTATCCATAGTGCGGTGCAGGAAAGGAAAGCGCTCCCGTTGAAAAAACGGCAGATGCCCGCTCCTGAGCTGCAGATCATAGTCCCGGAGAACCTCCAGGGCAGGCCCTGACAGCAGCACAATCACCATCAGGTTGATCAGCGCCATCAGCGCCATGGCAAGATCCGCCACAATCCAGACATCTTCCAGTGTGCTGATCGCACCCAGAAAAACCAGAAACACGACGCTGATACGATAAAGAAACAACAGCGCAGGGCTGTTGCGCATAAACAGCAGGTTCGACTCGCCATAGTAATAATTGGCGACAATGGAAGTGAAACCGAAAAAGATCACAGCGCCGGTGATAAACCACTCACCCCAGCTCCCGACAATGCTGCCGAGTGAAGCCTGAGTCAGCTCAATACCGTTCAGGGTGTTTTCCCCATCCAGCTGTCCGGAAAGCATGACGATGGCTGCCGTGGCGGTACAGATGACAATGGTGTCAATGAAGACACTGGTCATGGATATGATGCCCTGGGCCGCAGGATGATGGGGCCATGGGGTGGCTGTAGCTGCTGCATTGGGACCACTGCCCATGCCCGCCTCGTTGGAAAAGAGGCCCCGTTTGACTCCCTGCATCATGGCCTGGGCGACAGAATAACCCAGCCCTCCGCCAGCCGCCGCTTCCAGCCCGAAGGCATGGTCAATGATAAGACGGAACACCTCCGGCAGCTCTTCAATACGGCTGACCACGACCATCAGGGCAATAGCCAGGTAGGCCAGCGCCATGACAGGCACCACCTTCTCGGCAAAATGCGTGATACCGTGGATCCCCCTGAAGACAATCATTGCGGTGACACTTGCCAGAAATACCCCGGAAAACCATGAGGGCAGGCCTGTATTGGCAGAAATCGAAGCGGAAACGGAGTTGGCATGAACGGCATTAAAAGCGAAGCCAAAGGCAACCAGCAGCAGGATTGAAAACAGCATGCCAAGCCATCTCTGACCAAGGGCTTTTTCAATGTAATAGGCCGGCCCCCCCCGGAAAGTGCCATCGTTATTATTGGTCTTGTACAACTGAGCCAGGGTGTTCTCAATATAGCTGGACGACATACCCAGAACGGCGACAACCCACATCCAGAAGACAGCTCCCGGACCACCTATATAGATTGCAATGGCTACACCGGCCAGGTTCCCCGTGCCGACATGAGCTGCCAGGCTGGTACAGAGTGCCTGAAAGGAAGAGATTTCATGTTTTTCCGTTGCCCGGGAAGTGAACATAATGCGCCAGGCGTGAAAGAAGTGCCTGAACTGAACAAAGCGACTCCGGAAGGTGAAGTAGACCCCCGCCCCTAACAACAGGTAGATAAGGATGTATTCCCACAGAATCATGGTGAGAAAATCAATCAGGTGGCTCATGGCTCTTCGCTGGTAAATGACACCCGGAAAGCTTAGCAGATGAAATTGAGCAGCCATTCCAGTGCCGGAGAAAATCATCACTGTCAGGGGTGAATTTTCAGGCTTTTTGCATGAAGTATGATGAATTGCCACAACATTCCCTGTTCATTGCTTTCGATCAACTTTCAGGCACTTCCACTTCTATATAGTCCCGCCGCAACAAAACCTTTACTTTTTGCTGACATTCACCACGAACGGGGGGGGGGACATGACAAGCTTCTTGATAGCACTGGTAGTTCTCGTAGGGGGCTACTTCATTTACGGGCAGATGGTCGAGCGCTGGTTCGGGGCTGAGCCAGAGCGGGAGACACCGGCCATTACCATGGAAGATGGAGTGGACTTTGTCCCTCTGAGGTCCTGGTACAAGATCTTCCTGATCCAGTTTCTGAATATCGCCGGCCTTGGGCCGATTTTTGGCGCTATCATGGGCGCTCTGTATGGGCCCGCCGCTTTCCTGTGGATCGTTTTCGGCTGTATTTTCGCCGGTGCTGTCCACGACTATTTCTCTGGCATGCTTTCCATCCGCCACCAGGGTAAGTCCATCCCGGAAGTTGTGGGCGACTACCTGGGTGAAGGAGCCCGCATGTTCATGCGCGGTTTCTCTGTTATTCTTCTGACACTCGTTGGCGTCGTCTTCATGATGGGCCCCGCCGGCCTGCTGGCCAACCTCGGTGGACAGGGTATCCTGGCAAATACCAGCTTCTGGCTGGCCATAATTCTCGCTTACTACTTTATTGCCACTATCCTGCCGGTAGATAAGCTGATCGCCAGAGTCTACCCGCTGTTCGGTGCCGCGCTGTTGATCATGGCGGTGGGCGTTGGCGGCATGATGCTGATTAATGGCCTGCCGATTCCGGATGTTGGCGCTGATATCAGTCACCCGGGTGGGCTGTCAGCCTGGCCAATGCTGTTCACCACCATTGCCTGTGGTGCTATCAGTGGTTTCCACGCTACCCAGTCTCCACTGATGGCACGCTGCGTGCCCAATGAAAGACAGGGGCGCCCTATTTTCTATGGTGCCATGATTGCCGAAGGCATTGTTGCCCTGATCTGGGCGGCAGCAGCCATGTCCTTCTTCCCGAATGGTGTGGAAGGCCTGAGCGAAGTTCTGAGTCGTGGCGGTGCCGGTCTTGCTGTGAAAGAAATCTCCGTAGGGCTGATGGGCACCTTCGGTGGCCTGCTGGCTATCCTCGGTGTTATCGCCTGCCCGGTCACATCCGGTGATACCGCTTTCCGCAGCGTGCGCCTGATCTTTGCCGACGCCATGGGCATTGAGCAGTCCAGCATTCGCAATCGACTTATGCTGGCCATACCGGTCTTTGCTGTTGGCTTTGCCCTGACTTTCATCGACTTCAACATCATCTGGCGCTACTTCGCTTTCTCCAACCAGGCCCTGGCGACAGTGGTTCTCTGGGCATCTGCCGTCTATATGGTGAGCCAGCAGAAATCCCATTGGTTTGTCTCCCTGCCGGCCACCTTCATGACCGCAGTCTGTGTCACCTACATCATGATGGCGCCGGAAGGACTGTCACTGTCTTCTGCTATATCCTACCCGACAGGCGCTGGCGCCGCTGCTGCCTGCATGGTCTTCTTCCTCGCCAGAACCCGCAGCCAGATGACATCTCGTCCGGCTGTCTGACCCATTCTTACCCAAAGCCGTGCAATGCGGCTTTGGATCTTTGCAGCGGGAAGCTCAGCTTAACGTCCTCCCTATGACTGAATCTCTACTCAAAACGTGAAAATAAAACGGTTTTACCGTGTCGTATAATTAGCCCGGATATTGCTCTATGTCAGGTGCTGCCCTACTAGAACTGCAGTGCCACACACTCTCTGGCGAATGTGTGGATATAGACTAGGTTTATATCCCGGCGTCTTGGAAATTGCTCACACAAGGGACAGTGCCCCTAACCCCAGCTGTGCAGGAGCAAGTTCATGAAATCTCTTTCTGTCGCCGGGCACCTTCATGCCCTGCTGATTACCATAGTGATAAGCTGTTCACAATCACTTTGGGCAGCTCCCGGCTCTCCCTCACCCTTCCCGGAAATACCGCCCCCCTGCGATCAACTGGAATCCGCGCAAAACCAGAGCCAATGTGCAAGGTTTCTCGCTGATCCTGACAATACCGGTGGAGCCACATTCGCCGAGGCTGTAGCTGTCAGAACAACTGATGACTTCATAACAGAGGTTCAACGGGATGTCACCGGAGGCCTGATCATAGTTCTGCAAGATCATATGTCAGTCCAGCTGCACAACCCGATCGTTCCCACGGGAAAAGTAGCCCTGGTGGGCGACCCGGACGAGCGCCCAAGAATAAGACCTGAGACCATCCATTTTAGCCAAGAGTTTGTCCAGGTATACCGCAATGCCCAGGGGTTTTTCGCCTGGGGGATCGAGTGGGTCACCGCCCCCCCCACAGAAGCCCACTCAGGCATCCAACCAGAGTAGTCTCTCTTCAGTAATCACCAAAGGATTTAACTACACGGGACCGATGCGAATCACTCACAGCGTTTTCAGACATAACCCCGACAACCTGGACTCAACCACCCCACTGCCTTTCAGACACTTGTTTATAAAGGTTATTCATGACTCTGTTTATATCGCCAATAACCAGTTTTATTCCGATGAGACAACCAGCAATGTCATCTATGTAAGTTGCGCTACACAGTGTGACCAGCAGAACGGAACCCTGACCATTCAAAACAACCAGTGGCTGGCACCTGCTCCTTCCCAGGCAGAAAGTGACAACCCAGCCCTGGAAGCGATCTTTCTGCAAAACATCCCCAAGGCGGTCATTACTGACAATGAGGAAATAGACCCTGGAGCCAGATCATCGATACGTATCAGTTATTTCTTGCTGGGTACTTCTGATCAGTCTATTAACCTGAACATTTCCGATAACCTGGTTCTCCCGCAAAGCTCTTCCTCATCACGCCAGCTCAGGCTCACGGCCCAACAGTTTGACCCGAATGCGGGCTCTTTGGGCCCGTGGGTTTGGGTTGATGCCAAGATGGATGGCAGGCTGATCCTGTCAGGTAATAATTGCTATGAAATCACCAAAAAGCAGGGTTTTCTGACCAGCCAAGCCCTGAGAATCATCGAAGAAGCGGGTACGTGCCTGAATGCCTCCGGGTCTGGTTCCGGCAACGGCACATCGTTTGAAAATACTTTCACCAGGCTGGTATCAACAACGACACCGGTCTTTCTGCTCTCATCCATTATGCGCCCTTCGGGAAGCACATCATCAAGCCCGGTCGCTATGGAAACGTCGTCTATCTTGAGCCCGCCACCGTCGACGGCAACGCCTTCCGGAAGTTCGTCTATTCAAGGCTCTCCGTCAGAATCAATGGTGACGCCAGCCCCTGCCAGTACATCGGGGTCACCCCTTGCCATTTCAGAGACCTCGACACCAGGGACAAAAATATCATCGTCTATTCCATACTCTATGCCTGAAGAAAGTGTTTCCAGCCAGCCCCCGGGCACAGCATCTGTAGAGCCAGCCTCCTCAACTGTCATGTCCTCATTTTCTACTGCGACAGAAAAGACCGACACATCGAGTTACTCCTCTTCAGCAAGCCGGTCACTGTCCATGACTCATGTCCCGAGCCTGACACAGCCATTGGCAACTGCAACGCCCGGTGGCACCAGACAGGACATGGGGCCAAATGCCGACGTCATCGGAGGCTCCGTTGGCGGCACAGCCGCCCTCGTTATTGCGGCCG
>JBPCXN010000308.1:0-4885 GCA_051008495.1 Endozoicomonas sp.
TGTGAAAAAATTCAGATTGGATGACCATAGAGTGTTGGAACCACCCGATCCCAGCCTGACTCCTGAATACTTCAGCTTTCTTTGAGGAAACCGCTATGAAAGCTTACGAACAAAGACGGTAATCCAGGCGAATTAATTCACGATTTATGGAGAGTGTGGGGCGATGTCCTGGTGGAAAATAAGAGGCTTGTTCTTTTTAGGTGTTTAGTGTCGTTTGTTCAATTGTTGCGTAAAAAATTGTTTGTTTGGCGAGATAAGTGGCAGGCGAGCTCAGAAAAAAATAAGCAAATACACTTAACTATTAATAAATTAATGATTTTCCTGATCTGGCTCAGGGCATAACTTATTGATATAGGTCATGATCTGAACCAGTAATTGATTTGAAGTGTCCTCAGCAGTGAACAGCACGACTGGTCATATCTTTTTTCACCTCTTCATGCATCAAACCGTTGGTGCCTCGTAGTACGTTCGAAAGAGGTATGGAGTCAGCGTGCGAGCCAGTGTGATTCAGTAGGCTACTGCCCATCCCTGAGAGACACGAATCTCTTTATATAAGAGTCCTGGAAGTTGTCATGAAACCACTAACAAAATTAATACCCATATCACTCGTCTTTCTTGTTTTGTTCTGCCTTCCGGAGATGGTCTTTCCGGAAGGTGTTTTCTCAGTTTTACAGCAACGGGTGCTGGCAGTGTTTTTGCTGGCAACCATGCTCTGGATCAGTGACGCTGTTCCGGCATTTGCCACCTCGCTTTTGATCATCATGCTGCTAATTCTGACTGCCTCGAACAGCGCCCCGTTTCCACTTCGGGAATCGTTGGGGGAAAACATGCTTAGCTATACGACGATCTTTAGTAGCTTTGCCTCGCCTGTGATCATTCTCTTTCTCGGGGGCTTTTTCATTGCCCTTGCCTGCGCTAAATACAGGCTGGACATCAACCTTGCGAGAGTTTTGCTGAAGCCTTTTGGCAGCCGCTATGAAATCGTCATGCTGGGTGTGATGATCATCACTGCCGTGTTCTCCATGTTCATGAGTAATACCGCAACCAGCGTTATGATGCTGACCATCATGACACCCCTGCTGGCAAAAATGGACGGTTCCGACCCCGGCTGTCGGGCCATGGTTCTCTGTATTCCCATAGCTGCAAACCTCGGTGGTATGGGCACACCCATTGGCACACCACCCAACGCCATCGCCTTTCGCTACTTTGTCGGAGAACACTCCCTGACCTTCGGCGGCTGGATGCTGTTTGCCGTGCCGGTGACCATCATCCTGATTGGTTTCAGTTGGTGGCTGCTGCAAAGAATGTATCCTTCAAAAAGCAGCACTATCAACATCCAGATCAACTCTGAATTTGAAAAAGGCCTTAAGCCGTACATTGTATACGGCACAGTTATTCTGACTGTTCTACTGTGGATGTTCTCCAGTTTCCACGGAATCAATGCCTATGCAGTGTCCATTATTCCGGTAGCGGTCTTCAGTCTGACCAGTATCGTGGAGAAAAAAGATCTGAAAAACATCAGCTGGGATGTTCTCTGGCTGCTGGCCGGTGGTATTGCCATCGGTGGAGCACTGGATGCTTCCGGTCTGGCCAGGCTAATTGTAGGGCTGGTGCCGTTTGAAGCCTTCGGTGCGGCGACCATTATCTTTGGTATCAGCATGCTGTGCATGATCATGGCGACTTTCATGTCCCACACCGCAACTGCCAACCTGCTGATGCCCATTGCCGTTTCCATGTCGGTATCCATCGCCAGCATTGCCGACCTGGGAGGTCTGGTGGTAATGGGAACAACCGTGGCTCTGGCTTCTTCTCTGGGTATGGGGTTGCCTATCAGTACGCCGCCCAATGCCCTGGCCCATGCAACAGGTCTTGTCGATACCAAAGATTTTATCAGGACAGCCAGGATAATTAGCCCCCTGGGTGTGCTCCTGATCTATGGGGTATTGATTGCCCTGGCCATGGTCGGTTTCTTTTAAGTGCTGCCTGTCGCTTGTTTGGCCAGCCAGCTCTGGCTGGCCTCAAGCAGTTCCGGGTAAAGACTGGCAAAGGCTCGGTGAATTTCAAACTCCAGTCGCCAGATTTCATAGATACCTTCTTTCAGTACCTCCGGACGGGACATGCGCCGGGCAATACCTTCGATGGAGCGTTCTATACCTTCCCTGTGCTGATACTGTGAGAGCCAGTCATCGCGACTCATAAAAGGCAGAATATGGGTCAGCCTGGGAGGCAGTTTGTCGGCTCCATGCAGTTCTGAATAACAGTGCTGGCTGAAACGCTCCAGTGTCCAGTCATGGTAAACCGGCCAGTGCCCTGCCAGCTGGTGATCAAAAGCCATGTCCAGAAGGATGCCCGCCATCCGCCGGTGGGCGGGGTCAAACCGGCTTTTCAGATCCAGCACCATGCTGTGCTGGTCTACCCAGGCGTCTACATAGCGATGCAGCCGAACTCCTGTCAGAAACGCTGAGCTGCTCTCAGGGATCTGGCCCCGGATAAAATCAGCGGCCAGTGCGCCAGGCAGGCTGGTGCCGGTGTGATCGGCGATGTGCAGATGGGCAAGAAAATTCAAATAAACCTGTACCCGTTCTGGTCTCGTTGATGCATGTTAACGCCGTCGGGTGATTTTGCGATACCAGGGTTGTAATATGTCTCAACAGCTGGCCATTCTGGCCTCCCTTAGCAGCGACTCAAACTACTGATGTTTTGGGGAACCGAAATTTTCTTCTGTGTTCGACAACTGCACCAACGATGGTGGCAGGGTTATTCTGATTAATCAGTAAAGTGGGATAGTCATTATTAAGAGGGGCGAGTTCAAATATCTCGGCTCCATTGTCATCAGTACCCCGTGCTCGGTATTTCCTCAGAGTGATCTCAGTCTTGCCAAGAATATTGCTTGAAAGGCGGGCAATAACTATATCGCCAGGGCTGACTGGCTGGTCAGGATCAACAAGGACAGTATCACCTTCCCTGAACTCAGGTATCATGCTGTCGCCTTCTACCTGTATGGCAAAAGCCGAACCGCCAATCCACTGAGCCATTTGTCTGTCAATGGTTATGTATTGACTGCCACTGAACTTTGCAGAGTCTATCAGCTCCTGGATTGAAGCAAGGGGAAGTTCATTCAGGTTTTTTGGGTGCGGAGAGGGTTCCATGCTGCCCACCCCGAATGCCAGCCACTCGTAGTTCACCTGAAGAAATTCGGCGGCTTTCAGCATATTGGTCTGCATCATGTTATTGGTGACACCGGTTTCACACTGGGTGATGGTCGGGCGGGTACAGCCGGCCGCTTCAGCTACCGCAGACTGAGTCACTTTACGGGAGAGGTTCAGTCTTTCCTGGGCGGTCAGCCGGGCGTGACGAAAACGCTTGCCTATGGTGTCCATAAGAGCCTGACTCTATATAACCTGACTATGATGTTATTCAGTTTGCCTTTTTTGGTTTTTTTTGTCTATAAAATTACAGTTTGTCTTTGCAATATCCTGCGCATGATAACTTTATTGCACTGATACTATAGTCAGCATGATCAATGTATATCCTGATATTTGGTGCCTTATATCGGATTAATAGGGTCTGTATCTAGAAGATTTTGGCCCAGATCTTGATTTACAACCTGTGATCTTAGGGCTCAGAGGGTTATTATAATAGTAAATATATTTACATTTGATGAGTAAAAGTAGTATCGTTTTCCACAGTCAAGAAAACCTTCTGACATGAGCCCTGGGGCTCCCCCCACAAATAACCTCTCAGATTACAAGTCACTTACCTGCCACCAGGGCAGCTACAGACAGTCTCCAGGGCATTTATTACGGACAAAGAACAAGCTTATAGACCCCGTACGGAACCCTGAAGGGCTATTAGTCAGCAGGCATTGTGTTAGGGCAAACATGGAAAAATATGAACATTAGGTTGGACAGAATCAGTGCCAGGCGGGCAGTGCATGATGCCTATGCCATCCAGTTACGAACCAGCGATCCGGAGCTCCGAACAGTGGCAAGTAGCAGCAGGGATATCAGTGCCGATGCAGCATGGAGCGGACTGCAGGCAGGCAAAATTATTGCGGCTATCGAAGCTCAGCCAGTGCACTTGGGAAGCTGGCTGGTATGGGCCTATGGACCCAGGGTCAGCAGTTTCGAGATGCCGGCTCAGGCGCGGGTCTTTGACTGGCTAAGTGCTGTGTCGCAAAAAGAGATCAACGAAAGTCAACGTCAGTACAGAGTGGCAACCCAGAAAAAAATACGGGATGTCATTGCCTGGACCGTCATGGACTACCGGCATTTTCAAATGACTGAGGAGCACCTCTATCCGGTATCAGAGATCAAGAAACGCTGTCAGATTCGCCATGCCAACTGGAAAAGAGATTTCCAGCTCTGGTTCCACTGGACCTGGATGTTATGCGAACAGCTGGATCAGGAAGGTCTGGCTCCTCTTGAAGATGTATTGACTGAGGAGCGCAGGCGGTTGCGTACTCGCAGCTGAGACACCAAGGGTAGTAGTGTTAATCAGCATCTGAAGAAAGCTCGCAGAGCAAAGTAATAAAAATAAAAGTAAAAGTATTTACATTTGATAAGTAAATTTGCTATCATTTTCCATAGTCAAGAAAACCCGCTACCCAGGCGGGTTTTTTTATGCCCACTGAGAAAGTCCGGGGGCTACCCCGTCAACCTTCCAATGAAATGTCATCGTTCCAGTCATCCCAGGAGATATCCCGGATTATCTCCTGGAGCGACCTATTACACGCAGGAAACAGCATGAGTCTGAAAAACATTAAAACGGCTCTGACCAATGCCTATCTGGCTGGCGACTTTGGTCTGGCTATAGCCCATGAGAACAGGCTGTTTACAGCTGAAAGCGACACCGCCTGGGTGCAGCTGAAGCTGCTTGCCCAGAC
>JBPCXN010000309.1:0-2665 GCA_051008495.1 Endozoicomonas sp.
GGCCAAAGAGCTGTTGCAGGTAACGCTGGCAGTAACTGGCGTGGTGCTGCTGATTATCATGAGTGGCCGTTTTGTGAACTACCTGGCACAGGCCGCCAGCGGTGCATTGAGTCCGGACTTCTTGTTCGCCATCATGGGTTACCGGATTCCGGAGTTCCTGGTGATGATTGTGCCTCTGGGGCTTTTGCTGGGCATCATCATGGCCTATGGTCGGCTCTATGTTGAAAATGAAATGACCATCATGAATGCCTGTGGCATGAGCCAGGGACAGCTGTTACGTATGACGATGGTGCCGGCACTGGTGATCATGCTGGTAGTGGCTCTGTTCAGTCTGCTGATCGCTCCCTGGGGCATACAGAAGGTCGAAGCCCTGCTGGCCAGGCAGGATTCCCTGACTGTGTTCGATACCATGGTGCCCGGACGATTTCAGCAGTTTGAAAGTGGAGGGCGGGTAACCTATTCGGAGACTCTCTCTGCAGATCGTGAACGAATGAACAAGGTGTTTATCGCCAGTCCTGGGGATGATCCGGACAGTGCCCGTATGTCGCTGGTTCTTGCCGAGCGTGGTCGTATATCCACTGCGGAAGTGGAAGGGCAGCGCTACCTGATACTCAATGATGGCTACCGTTATGACCTGGCACCGGGTGATAATAAAGTTCGCACGACAAGTTACCGTACGTATGGCATTCAGATGGAAGAGAGCCCGGTCAACGAAGAAATCAGTAAAGAGCAGGCTCTGGCAACCAGTGTTTTGATGGATTCTGACGATACCCGGCTTATTGCCGAACTGCAGTGGCGTATATCTCTGCCTCTGCTGGTGCCGATCATTGTTTTGCTGGCTGTTCCACTGTCCAGGGTTAACCCCAGGCAGGGGCGGTTTGTCCGGCTGCTGCCTGGCGTACTGCTCTACCTGATGTACCTGGCGTTGCTGATGTTTTCCCGGGGAGCGGTAGATGATGGTCGTATGTCGCCGTCCCTCGGGCTCTGGTGGGTACACGGGCTTTACCTGCTGATTGCCCTGGTCTTTTATTTCAGGGAGCCGCTGCAGTTGAGCATGGCCAGGAGAAAAGCCCATGCGTAAGCTCGACTGGTACATTGCAAAAAACGTTCTTGCGGGCATGATGCTGGTGCTGATCGTACTGGTGCTGCTGGAATCGCTGTTTTCTTTTCTGGGTCAGCTGGACGATGTCAGGGGGAACTACCAGAGCATTGATGTGGCGATCTATACCGTCATGATGATGCCCAAGAAAATTTATGAATTCATTCCTGTATCGGCCCTGATCGGCTGCCTTGCCGGCCTGGGCAGCCTGGCTTCCAACAGCGAGCTGGTGGTAATGCGTGCCGCAGGTGTTTCGCTGTGGCGGATGGTCTGGGCTGTGATGAAACCGGCTCTGGTAATGATACTTCTGGGAACCCTGATGGGGGAGTACGTGGCGCCAGTGTCTGAACAGGTGGCGGAAACCCAGAGAAGAATTGCAAGGTCCTCAACAGGGGCTTATACCGGTGAAGGAGTCTGGCACCGCGAAGGCAATGAATACATGTATTTTAATGCTGTAGAGCCAAACGGTGTTCTGTACGGCGTCAGTCGTTATGTTTTTGACGACGAGATGAAAATACAGGAGAGCCTGCACGCCGAGCGAGCCATTTTCCAGAAGGATCACTGGTTGCTGGAAGGCGTTCGCAGAAGCCGGTTTGACGGTGAAAAGTTTGTCACTGAAACCAGTATGATTGAACCTTGGGAAACCAGCCTGACGACAACGCTTCTGAAGGTGGTGGTAGTGAAGCCGGATGGGTTGTCCATCTCCGGTCTGAAAACCTACACGGACTACCTCAATGAGCAGGGGCTGGATACTGGTGAATATGACCTGGCGTTCTGGAGCAAGGCGTTGCAGCCGCTTTCCATATTTTCACTGGTGCTGGTTGGTATTTCCTTTGTCTTTGGGCCACTGCGCTCAGTCAATATGGGAACCCGTATCTTCTACGGGGTGATAACGGGGGTAGCGTTCATGATTGGTCAGAGCCTGCTTGGGCCATCCAGCCTGGTGTTTGGCTTTCCGCCAATCATTGCGGTGCTGTTCCCGGTGTTGCTCTGCATTTCGGCAGGGGCTGTTATGTTGAGGCGTGCTGCGTAGTTATCAATAGGTTGTGTTGAGGTATGAAGCCCAACAACTCTGGGCTAAGAATCCTCGATAATGTTGGGTTACGCTGTTACGCTGCGCTAACCCAACCTACGAAAAAGAAGAATAAACTGCTGCGATTAATAACGACGACGGCGTAGTGATACCGACTGCTCTGCCCTTCTCACGGGGATATAGGCCATAGCATGATGTGATGCGGGTGGAGCAGGATACAGCTTTGCCAGTTTCGTTTTAATAAAGCTGACCATTTTGCGGATCAACGGTGCGTTCATGGCGTTTTCCTGAAGTCTGGGGCCATGTTATCGAGAAAGCGCCTTTTCTCACTGTTCTGTAGAAAATGATGCTTTCTGAGTCATGGCTGGTTCTGTTTAACTTTTGTTTAACGAGCGTTATCCTCAGTAACGCGCTGCGTTTATTTTACTTTATGTAGGTAAAAATACTAATACGTATTTCGGATTTTATCTGGTGCTTTTGTAATAACTGGAAATAAAAGATATACGCTTTCCGCTACCCGCTACCCGCTACCC
>JBPCXN010000310.1:0-9920 GCA_051008495.1 Endozoicomonas sp.
CGACTGGGAAGAGTACCGGGGCCAGGTGGGCGACATTCCTTTCATTGAGCCCGACGAAGCCTTTGTTATTCCTGAAGGCACTGGCATCTTCCGCACCTGGTTTGCCCCTGCAGATTTTATCGAAACCGTGAACACCATTGGCCTTCCAAGATACGCCAAGCAGAAGATCATGGATTTTGATAAAGGCGTTCAAGTGCATACCCAGTCCAACCCTCTGCCGATCTGCCTGAAACCTCGGGCGGTGATCAAATGCACGATGAGCTGAAGGCATTAAACGACCAGGTGCTGGCGACGTTTGGCCAGCCGGTCGTGATTACCCGCTCGGATACCTCGACGCAACAGGTGCAGGGAATCATCTCCAAAGAACTGGTCAATACCGGCCAGTTCGAGGGTGTGCTTCAGGAAGTCACCGTGATCAGTCTGGACAGTTCTATTGAACTCAAGAGAGGTGACCAAATTCAATCGGACAACCAGCAATGGAACGTCGACCGAAAGTTAAAAGACGACGGACATCTGGCATACTGGAACCTTCATGAAGCTCGATCTTGAACTGGATGGCCCTCTGGATGATCTTATTGAGGCATTTCAGGATTCTCCCCAGAACGTCAGTAAGGCCATCAATCGCTCTCTACGAAAGTTGTCCCGATTTGCGGAACGCAGAACCCTCCGGGAACTTGCCCGACAACAGGGTATAACCCAGAAGCTGCTGAAAGAGCTCGGGCGGGTGAAAGTCAGTTTATATAAGCCCGGAGAACGAGGCACCGATGGTTACAGCCTGGTGGTGTGGGTCGGAGCCTGGGATATCCCGGCTCATTACCTGGGCAAGCCAGTGCAAACAAAATCAGGTGTCCGAACCGGTAAACGCTTCTGGGAAGGCGCTTTCTGATGCAACCAGTCAACACATCGAGCCCCATGGTCTTTCAGCGCAAAGACGACTGGCGACACAAGTTCCAGCGTTCGAAAAAATCAGGGCGAATGATGTGGATGGGATTGCCATTGGAGAAGCAGTCATCTCCCATGCTTTCCAGTGCTGCCGCAATACTGGAGAAATTGAAGCCAATACTGTTAGAGCGCTTCGCCAGTCTGCTTCAGCAGGAGCTGAACTTTTTATTCCACGAGGCCTTCAACATTGAGTCCTGAAAAGCAGATTGTCAGCGCGTTGCTCACTCGATTGAGCAGTATTTGCGACCATGTGTTGCTGGGGTATTCAGCGACTGGCGTGCAGCAGGATCTGGACCCACCCTCCATGCTGGTTCAACTGGAATCACTGAATGAACTGGGGCAGCAGGGCAGCAGGGCAGCAGGCGTAAATATCAGTTGCTGCTTAATCTCAGCGCGGTAGTCATTACCGATGAGCGCACCACCTATGCCTTGCTGGATCTGTCCCGGACCATTCGGGAGGCATTGAGCAGTAGTGATCGCCTTTGCCCGGAAGCCCGCAAACTTACTTTTACAGACACCCAGTTCGATATTGCACCCAATCATACCCAGATGTCCTTTGCGGATATGCAGCTGACGGTAGAAGCCGTGTTCTGAAGCCACTCATTTCAAGAAAGACAAGGAGACAGGTATGTCCACCATCGACCGCAGCTTTATTGGCGCAGGCGGCATTCATATCCAGCCCTATGACAAATCAGCCCCATTGCTTCCAGTAGGTAATGTGAGTGAGTTCAACTTCAGCTTTGAAGAAGACAGGAAAGAGCTCAAGAACTACCTGGGTGGTGGCGGCAATCGCAATGTTATCAGCCGGGTGTCAGGTATTACTGCCAGCCTGGTGGCTCATGATTTTACGGCCAGCAATATTTCTTTAGCACTTCGGGGTACGGTGACTGCTGCATCCGTGACAGCAGTGACCGATGAAGAGTTGGTAAGCCATGGCGTGGCCGATGAGTTGATTCCTTTCAAACGTTTGCCCGATCTGGCCCAGCCTATCACTGCTAAAGACAACGACGATAACCCTCTGGTTAAAGGCGAGGATTACGAACTAACGCGGTCAGGCATCATGGTATTGGCGGATGGAGGCATTGATAACCAAGGCATCAAGGTCAGCTACACACCTATGAAAGCCAATATGGTGCAAGCTCTGGTCGAGTCAGGCCGTGAATTTATCTTGTTTATGGAAGGATTAAACGATGCTCAGGAAGGCTTGCCATTCAATATCCGAGTGCATCGGGTGAAGTTCTCGCCAGTACAGAATCTTGGCTTTATTTCCGATGACTTCGCCAGTATCCCGCTGGAAATCGATGTGCTGGCTGACACCGCGATTTCGGGCAATGGCCTGAGCCCTTTTATGCAGATTGATCTGGCGGGTTAAGTTGGCTGTTATAGTCGTCGCTTTCTTAAGGTTTTATAGACAGCATCCTTGTCTCGCTTGCCAATGGCGAGAATATAAACAACCACTTCATCGTCAATCACTTCATAGGCAAGGCGGTAACCGGCTGTGCGCAGTTTGATCTTGTAGACGTTTTCATAACCTTTTAGCTTGGCAGAGGGAACATGAGGATTCACCAGCCGTTCTGCCAGCTTCTTCTTGAACTGATTGCGTAGAGGAGGAGCCAGCTTGTCCCACTCCTTCATGGCTGCAGGCAGGAATTTGAGCTTATAAGTCATCCAGATTCACTTCCACAGCCTGGTCTTTGTCTTTTCTGCGCTCATCAACAAGTCTTGATAGCTCCTGGTCATCCAGGGCTTCCAGCAGCCATTCATATGTCTCAGCAGGCACAAGATACGCTGCTGGTTTGTTATGGTTGAGGATCGCAATGGGTGCGCCGTCGGACTGGGCGAGAAGTGCAGTAGGGTTCTTCTTTAATTCTGAGATGCTTGCAGAGCAATCTGCCAAAACCTGTCTCATAGTGATCATTCCTTATATAGGTCTAAAAACAGCTCTTAATATAGCCCATAATTTCGGTCACCGTTAGACATTCCTGACCAAACGTCAATGGAACCTCCATGCCCTCCATAAAAGAATCATCAATCAAACTGGTACTGAAGGCGCGGGATACCCTGTCGCGTCCGGTTCAGAAGTCAGCCGCCTTCCTTGAATCACTCCGCAATGAAGCCCGCGAACTCAAAAAGAAACTCTCTGCTCTGGAAAAACAGGATCGTCTGTTGTCGTCTTTCCAGAAGCAGACCGCTGCTGTACGTGACGCAGGTAAAGCCTACCGGGAAGCAGAAGCCAGGGTAGAACGTCTGGCTCGGGAATATCAGCAAGCGGACAAGCCCACCAAAGCACTGCAGCGCTCGCTGGAATCCGCTCGTAAATCAGTTGTTTCCGCGAACCAGTCTTACCAGAACCAGCGCAAAAAACTGTCTGATCTTCGCAGTAGCCTGGAACAGGCAGGGCTCTCTAATCGCAACCTGTCTGCACAACAGCAAAAGCTCAAAAAGGAGCTGAGGAAAACCTCTGCTGCCTTCAAACAGGTTGATGCCAAGGCCAAACAAACCTCGAAAACTCTCAAGCGAAACTCGCTGAAGAGTGTGGCCAGAGATGCAGACCGGGCATCAGGCAGTATCGGTCGTTTATCTCAACGTTTCGGGGCTTTGGTAGCAGCCAGTGTAGGACTCTATACCGTCAAACGGGCAGTTCAGGGGTTATTGGGTACTGGCGATCAGTTCGAACGCTTGCGGGTGCAGCTCAATGCGGTAATGGGCTCGGTGGAAGAGGGCGAGAGTGCCATTCAGTGGATCAAACAGTTCACCCGCGAGACACCCTACCAATGAGAGCAAGTCGCTGATGCTTTTGTCCGACTGAAAGCCTTCGGTCTCGATCCCATGGACGGCAGTATGCAAGCCATGGTGGATCAAGCTTCCAAGCTCGGCGGTGGGATGGAACGGCTGAACGGGATTTCTCTGGCAGTGGGACAAGCCTGGGCCAAGCAAAAGCTGCAGGGTGAAGAGATTCTGCAGCTGGTAGAGCGCGGTGTTCCTGTCTGGGAGTTGCTGGAAAAAGCCACTGGCAAGAATGTTCAGGAACTCCAGAAACTGTCCACTGCTGGTAAGCTGGGGCGGGATACCATTGCGCTGCTGATTGAAGAAATTGGCATAAGTTCGGCAGGCGCTGCGGCTGAAAACATGAGCCTGTTGTCAGGTTACGTCAGCAACCTGAAGGACACGTGGCAGAATTTTCTGGATGAAGTGGCGCAGAGTGGTGCACTGCAATACGCCAAGGATCAGCTGAAGAGTATTTCTGACCAGATAGGAGAAATGTCAGAAGATGGTCGTCTGTCACAGCTGGCACAATCGGTCAGTGATGCTTTTGTGCAGATGGGTGAAGCCATCAAGGCCAACTTCAGCGGTATTACGTTTGAAGAAGTCGTAGAGAGGGTTCGTTCGAGCAGTCAGAGTATCAGCCTGGTTCTGGCCAGCCTCAACAAAACCTTTTCGCTCACCGGCAACAGCATCAAGCTGTTCTTTAATGGTTTTACGGTTTCGGTCAAAACCTTTGGTCTGCTGGTCACAACAGCGCTGGGGCGGGCAGCCAAAGCGGCCAGTGCTTTCTTTGATGCACTCGGAGCTGATGAACTCAGCAAGAAAGCGGCAGCGGTGAATGATGCACTGAAATCCATCGCTCAGGGTTTCGCCGAGAGCATTCAGCAGGATGCCAGGGATATTGAAGCCGCCTTTGCCAACATTGGAGACAAGCTTTCCGATCAAAACCGTCAAACCCAGCAAAATATCCGCGACGAAAACAAAAAGACGACGGATGAAATCAAGCAGGATCAGGTAGAGCTCAAGACAGCCATCACACAAGCGGCTGAAGCCGCAGAGAAGTCGTTCACTAATGCAGCGGATGCACTGAAGCAAATCAACACCGCCGAAACCCGCACAGAACTGGCTGACCTTGGCGTGGTGCTCGCTCGCAGTTTCAGAGAAGGCAAGCTGACCCAGGAGCAGTTCAATGAAGCCCTGGAAGCGAACCGGAAAAAACTCGAGGAGCTGAAAGAGGAAGCCGACAACGCCGCCGATGCCTCCCGCCAGCTAGGGGACGCAGCCCTGGAAGCCGGAGACAAACAGCAGGCCGGCGCAGAAGCCGCAGCCAGCATTACCGGAGACATGGCCAGCTATTACAACAGCCTGACCTCAGAGCTGCATGGCATGAGCAGCGCCGCCCTGACCCTGGATGCCATGCCCGACCCGGACAGTGCCATCGTATACAGCTACAGTGCCCAGAACGATAGCGAAGTCACCATCAGAACCGGCACTGCAGCTACTGACAAAATCAGCTTTCGACACATCACCGAGAAGCCAGGCATTAAGCCAGGCAGCCTAACCGTCAGTTATCTATCCAGCGGCGACACAAAGACTCTCACCGACCAGAGCAACGGCACCCTGACCGGCGATGGCAGTGGCAGCATCCACTATGCACCCGGGGAGTTATCGTTTGCGCTGAACGTCTTACCTGATGCCGGGACTGAGGTCGAACTTCAGTATGAAGAAGGCGCAGTGGCTGGAGGTTCAGTCACTGTCAGCGTAGACGGCTCTGGGCTGATGAGTGGCACGATTCCAGGTGCGCCATTACTGCCGGGATCGGTGAACATTGAATTCACGGTGGAACGCGACCAGAACGTGTCAAGTGCCTCTTTGAGGTCAAAAAGCACATATACGAATACGGTCTTGCACACCAAGCGATACAGCGACGATGGCTCAGGTAACTGGCGTGGCGTTGCAGGCACAGTCGACTATGCCACCGGTGCATTCACTCTGCAGGCCACAGGCAATTATGATTTCCCTGTCTACCGTTTTACCTGGGATAGATATGACCAGCGTTACTACAGAACAAGCACCACCCTTGTCAAAACCGATGTGTTCAGCGGCAATAGCGTGACCGCCAAAGCCCAGAGCAACAGCCTCAGTCACTCATCACACACAGAGAACCTGAGCAGCCCTGAGCTGACCATCGACCTGCTACCGTTAATCAGCGACCCGTTGCTGCCAGGCAGCCTGGTGTTCACCTGGAACGGCGAAACCTACTTCGACCGGGATGGCGACTTATACAAGAGCATCAGCACCAGCACCAATGCGGGTACCCAGGTGGGAGCCATTGATTACACCGGAGGCGTCGCCACCCTGGCCAGCTATCCATCCGGCACTTTGCAGAGTGCCTCCATCGAAGCTGCTGCAACATTGAGCGCGGGCTTTCAGGTGGAGACTGTCGCCTTCCGAACGGCTGGCTCACCCATTCGACCAGGGAGTCTGCAGCTGACAGCGGTCAGGATCGACAACGCCGACATCATCACTGCCACTGCCGACAATAACGGCACCTTCGACACCAGTGAGGTACAGGGCAAAATCGATACCACTACCGGCTGGGCAGAGATCAGTTTCACCGATGGCAACTCTCCAGGTAACGAGCCCATCTATGTCATCCCCCAGAGCATCCGCTACAACGCTATTGTGGAAACCAGCCTGCCTCTGGATGCCGAGCTGATCGGCCTCGATCCCGTGAGATTGCCAGCAGACGGCAGTGTACCCATCTATCGGGCAGGGGATATTGTGGTCATCAGCCACACCAGCGACACCGATGTGGCCACACCCACCGCTGGCCAGCTGGTAAACCTCGCCAGGGATCATCAAGCCGAAATAACCATAGAAGACAGTAACGGCTCACTGCTTGATCCCAGCCAGTACACCGCAGACCGGGATACAGGCACAGTTACTTTTACCGACCCTTTCAGCCTGATCGATCCAGAAGGCGGTGGCCTGATCACTCCACTGACCATCAAAGACCGGGTAGAGCATATGAGCGTGGTCAGCGATGTGCAGATTAACGGGGAACTCTCGATCATTGCGCCGCTACCCTGGAATCTGCCAGCCACTGAAACCACCGTCAGTAGCGCCGTGGTTTATGGCGACCTGCAAGCCCGGGTGCATCATTTCTTCACCCAGAGAGTCTGGGACAGCGGCTCACCCAACTGGAGCGATGATCGTATAGGCGACAACACCACCGCCCAGTACAACACCATCAACTATCCAGTAGAGGTGACCAACAAGGGGGCCATCTATGGCAAGTGGGCTCTGATATTCACCAGCGCTACCAGCTTCCAGGTGGTGGAAGAGAAGCTGGGTATTATCGACACCGGTAATACAGCCTCAGACACAACGCCAAATAACCCGGAAACCGGAGTGCCGTACTTCACCATCAAAAGCGAAGGCTGGGGTTCAGGCTGGGCAGTGGGCAACGTGGTGCGCTTCAACACCGATGGCCTGCTGGCTCCAGTCTGGATATGCCGGACGGTACTGGCCGGACAGGGTACAGAGACTAACGACAAGTTCACTCTGCAGATTCGGGGGGATGCAGAATAATGGCAGGGATATGGTTCGCACCGGAAAACTCAGCAGGGGTGCTGATAAGCCCTATTGAAGAGGCTTCACAGGACACAGGCTTCTATACCAATAAAGATTTATATTTTTACTGCCGGTTCTACCTCAGCAGCAGTCACGCCGACCAAACGATGAACCTGGTTAATTTAGTTTCAGGTAATGACAGCACACTGGCTACTTTTGATCGCAGGACTCATGTCTATCTTGCAGGTGGTGGTTTACATTTTTGGCAAGGTGATTTGAATGTGATTACAACAGGTTCGGGGTCTATGTCTGTCCCGGTTCCAACCGATCAAATCAATGAAATAGTCGTCACGGCTACACAAGGAAGGGGCAACACGTCAGAGGATTTATTGTTCTATCTGAATGGTGTTCTTCAGGCGAATATTCATTATCACGCTAACTTTCATTCATTTTATCCATATTCGAGAGTCTTTTTAGGAGGCAACTACCAAGGAGGCGATGTAGCAAAAGGCATCAATATCATCGACTTCACACTGACTAACCGATGGAGAAACAACGCCACGCCAGCATCCCTATCCACAGATACTCATACCACGATCTGGCGAGGGGACTTCGAAGACACACAAGCACCCCTGAAAATCATCACCAACCGTAACACCGTCAGCAGCGAGCTGGTCTGGACGATTACCGGCACGGACAATGTTTTCTGGCACTCCGGGGATGAAGTACCCTCGGAAACAAGCCTGGTGACAACGGGTGCTGGCAATGGATGACTTTGGACAGATTTGGCAAGGCGACACCGCCTATGCCGCAGGCGATGTGATACGCCCGCCCACCTTCCAGGGTTATGTGTACATCTGCACCCAGGCTGGAAACAGCGACAGCACCGAACCTACCTGGTGGTTCGACACTGAAAACAGCCAGTCGATCGGCACTGCACAGTTTAAAGCCAAGCCCTACAGTCGTCCCCTGGCTCACGGCCCCCTCTTGCCGGAAATAGTTCCAGAAGTCGTGCCAGAGAGCTGACATGAGCGATGGCCTACCAACCACCCGCCAGCCCAAACTTTGATTTCAGCATCCAGGCTTACCAGCCAGGGACTGACTTTTCGTTTCAGCTACAAGCCACCTATGCCTACGTGCCACCACCCACAGTGGTGAGCTTCCACCAGAGCCAGTGGCAGAAAGCCCAGAACCACCAGGGCAGCCTCAACAGCCCTTACGGACGGTCACTGCCCAGACAGACCCGCATCCAGCAAACCAGTCACCAGGGACGGCCGGTGGAAGCCAGCAGGCTCGGGCTGTTCTGGGGCCGGGTGGCTAAACAGGAGGTGGAGCTGCAGATCAGGCATGGCACACCGGATCCGCGAGACAGTGATCAGCAAAGTTTGTGGCAGCAGCCACCAGCAAAGGATGACCACCAGCACTCCTACTGGGATCAGAGCATCCATGAGCGCGACAGACAAGGCAGCGAGCAATGGCAGCAGGCGACAACCCATGACCGCCAGCAGACCGAAGCCTTTGATCGGGTGGATGAATTCGGTCCACCCTTCCAGTACCAGACCGCAGAGTACCTGCCACCCAGCGTCACTCTTCTGGACTTTACCTTTGATGGCAAACGATACACGCCGTACTCAGCGCCAGCGGTCTACTTCCATTTCCGCTACCCGGACAACAGCCATGCCATCCAGCCCAAGGACAGAACCAGCAACCAGGCATACAGCAACAACCGCAGCCAGGACGAACCTGTGTGCATTCCCTGGGGCTTGGGCAGAAAGGCTGCAGACGAGGACTACACCAGCGCTTTTTATGGTGAAGAGGGCGGCGAGACAGAGCCTCTGCCACCGAAACAGGAACCAGAACAACCAGACATCAGGGAGAGCTACCTGCTTATGAACACCATCAACGTGGTCGCACTGCCAGATCGAACCGCGATAGAGCTCCGCGACATCGAGATCAACCTGGACATCGACAGTTTCAGCTGGCAGCTGCAGGGTGAAATCTGGGGAGCCGCCAGCCTGGCGATGGTCGAACCGGACAGCAGTAGGCCGAAGCAAGTGGAAGTGGACATCAACGGCTGGAAGTGGGTGTTTATCATCGAGCGGTACACCGGTAGCAGGGTATTCGGAAAGGAAAAATATGTCGTCTATGGCACCAGCCGCACCCAGCTGCTCGCAGCGCCTGATGCTCCACTTCGTAGCAAGTCCAGTAGCAGTGACATCAATGCGAAACAGGCTATTGCCGAGGAGCTGGAGAATACCGGCTTCACTGCAGAATACCCTGACATCGATGACTACGAGACGCCCGACTGGATCATTCCCGGTGGCAGCTTCAGCTACCAGAATCAGACTGCCATGCAGGTGGTGGCAAAGGTCGCCAGCACTGCAGGCTCAGTTATTGTTCCAGCCAGGGACAGTGACACCCTCAGCATTCAGCCCAGGTACCCGTCCAGCCCATGGGCCTGGAACGATGCAGCAATGGACAACATCATCCCCGCCAGCATGGTCATCATGCCTAAGCGCCAGCTGGCGACCGGAACCGAAATACAACGCCGTCTATGTTTCCGGCACCCATGCAGGCGTGGCCGTCAACGTAAAGCGAATCGGATCCGCAGGCGATGAGCCAGCACCGGATATCCT
>JBPCXN010000311.1:0-25410 GCA_051008495.1 Endozoicomonas sp.
CGTCCTCGCTTGCCCCTTGCAGCACTGAGAAAGTTTTGCTCAATCGACCGTACACACCAGTACGGCGCTCAATCGCAAAATTCCTCAGTGCCACAAGGTTCTGCGCGATCATCGCAGCAATTTATGAAATATCCGGGTTAGGGGTTAAGTGCTCATTTTTCGTTGATTGACTGGACGGGCAGAAAATACTGTCTACCCTTGCATAACTGAGTTTGCTGTGCAAATAACCAGTGTAAGGGGCGGACAATGGAAAAAGAAACGGTTCTTGAGGTATTGAAATCCTTGGCTGATGGTCTGCACCCGGCGACCGGAGAAATCTTTCCGGAAAGCAGCCCTTATCAGCACCCTCTGATCATTCGCTCGCTCTATTCCGCAATACACCTGCTGGATGTACCAGCGAAAAAGTCAGGCAATAGAACCGACAAACCAGCCAATGCTGGCAAGTCCTGGAGTGCCGATGAAGACCAGGCACTCACAGAAGCTTTCAATCAGGGGCTCAGCGAATCGGAGCTGGCCGGCCAGCTGCAGAGAACAACGTTCGCCATAGAAGCCAGGCTGGTCAAACTGGGTCACAAGGAACCCTCGGTAAATATGGGTTATGCGCTATCCGCTGCAAGAGCCAGGTAGTGTTGATGAAGTGTATCAAGCTGTCTGTGCAGCTGTTCCAGAGAATTACTGTTATCCACCACGTCATCGGCTTTGGACAGGCGGGTTTCCCTGGAGCACTGCTGGCGAATGATGCCTTCGGTCTGTTCCCGGGTCATATTGTCCCGCTTCATTGTGCGTTGTATCTGGAGATCCACCGGAACATCCACCACCAGGAGGCGGTCTATCAGATCGTTCTGAGAGGTTTCAACCATCAGGGGGGAGACAAAGACAACGTAGTCCGATTCTGCCTGGCTCAGTTCCATCTCTATCTGCCTGAAAATAAGTGGGTGCAACAGTTGTTCCAGCCAGAGCTTTTCGGACTCGTCAGAAAAGATAATTTCTCTCAGTCTGCGGCGGTCAAGGGCGCCTTTCTGGTCCCGAATGTCTGGACCGTGCCGTTCAGCAATGGCTGTCAGTGCCGGGCGTCCAGGTTGCACTACCACCCTGGATGCCTGGTCGGCATCGACGATCACAATACCGAGCGAGGCGAAGTAGTCAGTGACCGCGCTTTTGCCACTGCCTATACCGCCAGTCACGCCAATCACAAAGGGTCTGGACATAGTTCAGAAAATCCGTATCGGTTAAAACTGCGCAAACCGCAGGTAAGTGTCGATTATCTGTTCACCCCAGAGCAGAGCGATGTAACCGGCAACCGCCAGGTAGGGGCCAAAGGGGATGGGCTTGCTGCGCTCGTGACCTTTGAACACCATCAGTGCCAGTGCCGCCAGGGTTCCAACCAGGGATGACAGGACGATGATCAGCGGCAGCATCTGCCAGCCCAGCCAGGCGCCCAGTGCCGCCAGCAGTTTGAAGTCGCCGTAGCCCATGCCTTCCTTGCCTGTAGCCAGCTTAAACAGCCAGAAGATCGACCAGAGAATCATGTAGCCGGAAATTGCCCCCAAGACAGCATCGGACAGAGGTACAAGGGTTCCACTGATATTGACGAGCAGACCGATCCACACCAGGGGCAGGGTGATGTTGTCTGGCAGCAGTTGAGTGTCGAGATCAATAAGCGTCAGCACCAGCAGGGACCAGGACAGCAGGCAGACCAGCAGCATTTCGACGGAAGGTCCGTAAACTATCCCGGCTATGGCGGCCAGAAAGGCACTGATGATTTCTACCAGCGGATAGCGGGCGGAAATCGATGCTTTGCAGGAGGAGCATTTGCCTTTCAGCAGAAGGTAGCTGATCACCGGAATGTTTTCCCACGGACGAATTTTGTGTCCGCAGGACGGACAGCTGGAACCAGGCTTTACCAGGTTATAAGGCACCTGCTCCTGGGGCACCTTGTCGGGATGCAGGGCTTCAAGGCATTCCAGTTTCCACTGCCTCTCCAGCATTACCGGCAGCCGGTGAACAACAACATTAAGAAAACTGCCGATGATCAGCCCGAAAACCACAAGAACCAGTAACAGGGCAGGCGTTGAATATTGCAGTTGTTCCAGAACAAGCATTGTGTAGGCAGTCCATGATTTGGGCCAGGAGCCTGTCTATTCTCAGTCAGGCTCCTGGAGACCCCGGTGTTTATTTGAAAGAGTGTTATTCAACAACAGATCACTTTTGCCGGTTGTTATTGGCTTCTGGCAAAAGCGGCATACACAATTTACAAGTATGCGGTCCGTAGAGCGACCGTCATCTTACCAATTTGTCATACGCATTGACAAAAGAGAGCTGGCAGGGACTTTACCTATTTACCTGATTGTGCCGTGTTATAACATAACGAATATCAGGAGTGTGCAGTTACACGACTCCAGCTTCTGAAGAAAGCCCTGAATTCTGTAACTATGCTGGGGCAGGGAAGGTACTTCAGATGCCAAAGATCAGTACCCTCATGTCACCCGTATGTCCGTCAGGATGGTCAGCTGTGCTTGATTTTTTATTATTCTGACCTCTGAGTAACAACTGGATGGCAATGCCCAAAAGAATTTCCGCCAATAAACGCCTTCTTATGGCAGCTATAGCGCTTGTGGTCTCAGTCTCCGCTTTCTTCTGGCCGCAGAAGGAAATATCTGTGGAAAATGAGGCAGACCTACAAGCATTGTCACAATTAAGCCTGCCCGATTCTGATTCATTTACTGAGGATCAACGAGTCAGTCCGGAAGAACCGCCTGCCGGACCTGAAGAAATTGCTTACACCATTCAGGACAATGACACGCTAGGTCATATCTTCAGTCGGCTGGAGCTGCCCAGGGCCACCATGTACAAGCTGCTGGAAGCAGACCACGACTTCCTAAGGCTTGACGACCTCCGGCCAGGACAGGAACTGCTTATAACCAGGGAAGGAGAGAACCGGCTGGTAACACGCTTGCAGTTGGTTATTGACCGAATTAATACGCTTGAATTTGTCAGAGATGGTGAAGAATACACCGGTGAGATGCTGGCTCATGAGACCAATGTTGTCGAGCGCAGAATCGAGGTGGTAGTCACCAGCAACCTATACCAGAATGCCATTGATTTCGGGATGACTCCGGCGGAAGTCGATGTCATTGCCCGCCTGTTTGAAGACAAGGTCACATTCTCTAAGGACCTGCGCCTGGGAGACACTATCCAGGTTTTGTTTGACGATCTCTATGTGGGTGATACAGCAACAGGGCGCTCAACGATCAAGGCCATTGTTTTCCGAAACAATCGCAGAAATCTCGCGGCTTTTCTGCATGAAGACGGGCAGTACTATGACCAGGATGGCCGCAGCCTGCACAGGGCCTTCCTCCGATACCCGCTGGCGCAGAGGTATCGCATCAGTTCACATTTTAATCCACGCCGCCTTCATCCAGTGACCGGGCGTATCTCTCCTCATAATGGCACTGACTTCGCCACTCCCGTAGGTACTGAAATATTGTCCATCAGTGATGGTGTGGTGGCCCGTGCCGGTAACCACCCGATAGCCGGAAAGTATGTTGATATCAAACATACAGAAAAATACAGCACACGTTATCTGCATCTTGACAAGATACTGGTGAGATCAGGCAAGAGAGTTTCTATGGGAGATCGGGTAGCACTGTCTGGTCAGACCGGGCGGGTGACCGGAGCGCATCTCCACTTCGAACTGCACGCCAATGGTCGTCCGGTAGATGCGATGAAGTATCCACTTCCAGAGGGACGTCAGCTGAACGAGTCACAGATGATCGTTTTTAGAAGGCTGGTCGACACTTACCTGTCGGCGATGAGCAGCCAGGAAACCGATGAGCTGTTCGGCTGAAACTTCTTAAGGCCTTGCTGCCTCATGCAGTGAGGCTGCAACGGCCATGGCTATTTCCAGTTCTGTCACATTGCCATTTGCCAGAGTTTCACAGGCGAGAGATTCTGAGGGTTTCAGTTGGCATAACCGGTATACCCGCTGTCCGTATTCGTCAGCTGGCCAGGGAAATTACAGGAGCAAAAATCTGTTACATAGCTCAGGGTGGGGGCCCCAGAGACATTCTAATGGTGAACAGTCAGTCCGGGCCATTCAGATGCTTCCTCTTGTGACGGGGCATTTCGGGCAATCCGGCACCAACTCCGGTAACTGGCCTTACTCAACATGCTATGGTGTTCCATCTCTGCCAACAGGCTCTAACCCGGTTAAGAAAGCCATTCTCTGTTACCTCTGGACAGATGCTGTTGCGAACTCTGAGAAGCTTACCGAAAAACACATGCTATCAGGGGGGCGATAAACTGGATGTCGGAATCAAATTTATTCTGAATCAGGCGGGAAATGTACTCATTAACCAGCATGGTGATATCAATCGCACTCAAAAGATTCTGGAAGACGACAGCCTCTGTGAAATGGTTGTGGTCATCGACAACCACATGACACCAAGTGCCAAGTTCGCTGATATCCTGTTACCAGAAACCAGTTATCTGGAAGCGGGAGGCCTGGTTGATAACGACTACGCTCCTGGCTCCTATAACTTCATGGTATCCATGGAGCCAGTGGTCAAGCCCATGTGGGAGGTTCGCAGCACCTATGATATTTGTGCAGATAACGATACCTTTATTGAAATCCAACGCTATAAGAAGAGCACTACTAACGATACTCGTGTAGCGTTATAGGGATACTGGACTCAAGTCATAATCGCAGTTCGAGCACCTCTCGAACTGCGCTCAATAATAAAAAGGAATTTCGGGATGTCATGTAAGACTGGCTTCAGGTGTTTGGTTCTGGCTGCTGTTTTCTGTTTTTTGCCACTCTCGCATCTCCCTGCCAGCGACCATGTTGATGGTGAAATATCCATTAACAACCCTGTCGCTGATATTACCGATGTGTTTACCTTTATCAGCCCGAATGACAGCAGCAAGCTGGTTATCGTTCTGAACAGCTATCCGTTTGTGAAAAGCAGTGGCCACTTTTCAGAAAAGCTGAAATACAGCCTGCTGGTTCGCCCTGTTAAGGCCGAAGGTAGCGGGGTAACAACAGGTTTTCTGGCATCGGGACAAACAGCCCGTTTTGACTGTCAATTCTCTATCCCCCATAGCGGCTCTCTCCATAAAAATGCCCCACATACCATGACATGCACTCTTCCTTCAGGGAAAACTTTAACAGTTCCTCTAAATGATGAAAGCACCCGGGAAATCCACGGTGTTCGTGCTTTTGCCGGTCGCCGTGCCGATCCATTTCTATTCAGTGCCAGCTGGTTCTCCAAAATTGCTTTCGATAAGTGTCTGCCCCCTGCCAATGCCAGTAATGATCTTGAAGATATTAATGTCCTCAGCATTGTGCTGGAGATGAACTGGAAAAACGTTCTGGGAACAGGGGCTTGGCCTCTTCTGGCAGTGGCAGGAGAAACCTCCCGCACCGGAGAGAAAGGAAAGAGGATCATTATTGATAGGGCAGCACGCCCGGAAATAAGCAACGCTCATCTGGTCACCTCTGTTGGCCAGCAGGATCTGAGAGAACTCTACAACAGTGAAAAGACATTCCACTTAAATAGCGAACATAAACAACTCTACGCCGCGCGTATGGCAGAAAACATTCGTTACTATGATGCACTGGATGGTGTCAGTGACTGGGCAGTGCCCTGGCAGGACACACTGGTGAATATTCTGGTGAACGATTACCTGATCATCGATACCCGTAAACCCTTTAGTCCCAGTGGCTATATGGATGTAGAGCGCTCCCGTTTAAAAAGTCAGCCCCCTACCCGCAGTGGCGGACGAGTCCCTGGTGAGAATGTGATTGATCGTCTTATGACAACCCTCGTCAATGGTCACCACGGAGCCGCAGTCACCAATGGTATTGCGCCAACAGGCCTGCCCAACAAAGAGTTCCCCTATCTGGCCAGACCATCACAAGGCTTGATGGCCTTTTTTAAACCATATCTTGCACCGGGCATGACATCCGAGCTGGCCTTGACGGTGCGTGAAAAGAACAAACAGTGCCAGAAGGGGTAACCAGATAGTCAGTCACAGGAGATTAAGGTGGTTTTTGCAGTCTGACAGTGTAATTCCACCAGACTCTTAAAGGGCTGTTTATGCTCCCTGTTTCGATTCAGAGCTTCTACTCACCAGTTGTTGTTCGGAAAGAGCAACCAAAGCCCGATGCGGACCTGAAACCGCAACATAGGCGTGTCTGGTTTACCTGAGGCTGCGCCCCTCTCTAAAAGAAAAAATAGAGTCTCATCTTGATAAGGACAAAGTCAGCAGTTACCCACTGCAGATGACAGACTCACTTTTTTATCTAAATTACCGACCCCAGCTGGAATATAGGCAGGTACATGGCAACTATAAGACCACCGACGAGTACCCCAAGTACCGACATGATAATCGGTTCCATCATACTGGTCAGGCCGTCTACCATGTTGTCGACTTCTTCTTCGTAGAAGGTGGCGACTTTGTCGAGCATCTCGTCAAGAGCACCGGACTCTTCCCCAATCGCTACCATCTGGATAGCCATGGAAGGGAAGAGGTTAGAGTTACGCATGGCAAACTGGAGTTGCTGGCCGGTGGAAACGTCTTCCTTGATCCTCTGGGTGGCGCTGGAATAAACCACATTACCGGCGGCGCCAGCTACGGAATCAAGGGCATCTACCAGAGGGACGCCTGCGGCAAACGTAGTGGACAGTGTCCGTGCAAATCGGGCGACTGCTGATTTGTCGAGAATCCCGCCGACGATGGGCATTTTCAGCATCAGTCTGTCGAATCGGTCTCGGGCGGCCTTTGAGTGCTGCAGAAGGTGGCGGAGACCGAAAATGGCAGCAATAATGCCACCCAGGCCGATAAACCACCACTCCTGAACCGCTTCCGATATAGTGATGACCAGCTGGGTAAAGGCCGGGAGTTCGGCCCCAAACCCCTGGAACACTTCCTCGAACTGGGGAACCACCTTGATCAGCAGAATTCCGGTAACGACGAGAGCTACAATAACCACCGCTATTGGGTAGTTCATGGCCTTCTTGATCTTGCTCTTCAGGGCTTCGGTCTTTTCCTTGTAGGTGGCAATCCTGTCCAGCAGTGTTTCCAGTGAACCTGACTGCTCACCGGAAGCGACCAGGTTGCAATAGAGATCATCGAAGTAAAGCGGTTGTTTACGAAGGGATTCTGCGAGGCTGGTGCCTCCGGCCACATCAGTCTTGATCTTGCCGATCAGGTCTTTCATGGCCGGTTTGTCGATGCCTTCAGTGGTGATGTCAAAGGCCTGAAGCAGTGGAACGCCTGCCTTCATCATGGTGGCCAGCTGGCGGGTGAAGAGGGCAATGTCCAGGGGCTTGATGTTGCCACCTTTAAGGCCAATGCTCATTCCCTTCTTTTTTACCCGGGCGGCGTTGATGCCCTGTTTACGCAGTTCTGCCCTGACCAGAGATAGGTTGGTGCCAGCCATCTCGCCCTTGACCTTCCGGCCAGACTTGTCCTTGCCTTCCCAGACAAAGATCGTCGACTTTGCTTCCTTAGGTTTGCGTGCCATGTAATGCCAGCCCGATCCATCGTTCGTTATTGCTTTTGCGGCTGATTATAAGCCTGTCTAAGAAAAGTTTATATCAAGGGGATGGGAAATTCCGAAAAACTCCACAAAAACAGCCTGTTTCTGGCTCAGGACTGTTCAGATCCTGAGCGGTCAGCCGCGTACAATGGTGCGTTTGAAGGTTTTCAGGTTCATGGCTGTGAGCCTTCCTCCCCAGACACAGCCGGTATCGAGGGCATGAACATTCCTGCGGCCGGAATAGCCATCCAGGGCTGCCCAGTGGCCGATGATGATCTGCTTGTGGTACATGGGGCTGTCAGGAAAACTGAACCAGGGAGCGTACTTGTAGGAGGATTTCCTGTAATCCCGCAATGGCAGGATGCCACCCTTGTTGTCAAAATCCAGTCGCCCGCGGGCGTCACAAAAGCGCATGCGGGTAAAATAGGCCGCTATCATCTTGAGCCGGGCCTTCCGGGTCAGGGCTTTTTCCCAGCTATTGATGGTGTCTTTTCTGAACAGGTACCTGAGGAGATCCTCATAATCATCCGCCCTCAGGGCCTTTTCCAGCTTGTGGGCGAAGTGGATGGCCTGTTTTAAATTCCAGATGGGAGGGATACCGGCATGAACCATGGTCATCTTTCTTTTGGGGTCATGATGCAATACCGGTCGGAAGCGGAGCCATTCTAGCAACTCGTCACTATCGGGCGCCTTCAGCAGGGGCAGTAAGGTGTCCCTTTTTTTCAGGTCTCTTAGATTGTCCGCTACGGCCAGGAGGTGGACATCATGATTGCCCAGCACAGCCACGCAATGCTTCTTCAGGCTCTTCAAAAAGCGCAGTGTGGCAAGGGAGTCCGGACCACGATTGACCATGTCACCGGCGATCCAGAGGGTGTCCTTGCCCGGCTCAAACTCTATTTTGTCCAGTAAGCGCCGCAATGCGTCATAGCAGCCCTGAATATCGCCTATGGCATACACTGCCATTGATCAAAATCTCCTGAGTGGTTTCCTGTGGCTTGCGACTTCTGTAATGGCACATCCTTAAGCACGCCAGCGTGAGAGTCCGGGGCCGCCCAGGCATAACTGCGTTCCAACAGTTTGAAATACATAAAGTATTCCCGCACTGTTGCGCCTTACCTAGGCGGCCCCGTTTGAACTCTCTCGCAGGCGCTGTACGCGATACACATATGTCAACAGAGCCTAGCTCTTTTTATGATCATGCAGGTAATCGGCGATGATGACAAATTCGGGCAGGGTAATGCGTTCTGGCCGGCTACCGGAGTCGATACCCAACTGCTCCAGTTCATCAGTACTTATCAGTTGTTTGAGAGTGTTGCGCAGGGTCTTGCGGCGCTGGGCAAAGGCTTCCCGGACTACCCGGCTAAGCAGTTTGACATCCTTGGCAGGATGCGGAAGCTGGTCATAAGGAGAGAGCTTAACTATGGCGGAGTCTACCTTCGGGGCAGGGCGGAAGCAGCCTGGAGCGACGGTGAAAACATTGTCAACCTTACAGTAGTACTGCGCCATGATGCCCAGTTTGCCGTAATGTTTATCACCAGGCTGGGCTGCCAGCCGCTCGACCACTTCCTTCTGCAACATGAAATGCATGTCACTGATCAGCCCCTGAAACTCCAGCAAATGGAAAATCAGGGGTGTTGAAATGTTGTAGGGCAGGTTGCCAACAAGCCTCAGCGGACGCTCATCGGTTTTCAGAGAGGCGAAATCAAACTTCAGTGCATCACCCTCATGGATGCGAAAACCACTGTTCAGGCCAAAGCGCAGTTTCAGGGTAGGGATCAGATCCCGATCCAGCTCGATAACATCGAGCTCACCGGCGTCAGCCAGCAGGAATTCTGTCAATGCTCCTTGTCCGGGGCCGATTTCCACGATCCGGTCACCCTGTCTTGGGTAAATAGAGCGAATGATCTTTTGGATGATGCCGTGATCATGCAGAAAGTTCTGGCCGAAACGTTTTCGAGCTTTGTGATAAGGAAAATCGGACATAGTGTTTGGAACAGGGATCGGAAAGGCTGAGCATAATAGCTGCTGGCCGCTGATTTTTCTAGGCGGGGGGCTTTTTTAAGCCCCGACCATTGCCAGTGCGGTATTGATCGCGGTGTACAGGCTGCCAGGATCAGCCTTGCCTGTGCCAGCCAGCTCCAGAGCCGTGCCGTGATCCACGGAAGTCCGGACAATCGGTAAGCCCAGCGTAATATTGACTGCCTTGCCGAAGCCCCTGTACTTCAGGACTGGCAATCCCTGGTCATGAAACATGGCCAGCACGGCATCAGCCCCTTCCAGGTTATTGGGGTTGAACAGGGTGTCAGCAGGCAAGGGTCCCTCAAGGTTCATTCCCTCTTTTCGCAGCTTTTCTAACACCGGGATGATGGTTTCAATCTCTTCCATGCCCAGGTGCCCGCCTTCACCGGCATGGGGGTTCAGCCCACAGACCAGGATTCTCGGCTTCTTAATGGCAAACTTCGCCTGCAGTTCACTGTGCAGGATCCGGGTGACCTCTTCGAGAGATTCACGGGTAATCGCTGCAGAGACATTCTTCAAGGGCAGGTGAGTGGTGGCCAGGGCAACTCGCAGGCCTTCAGTCGCCAGCATCATCACGACTTTGGCAGTACCTGTCTGATCCGCAAGGAATTCCGTGTGGCCGGTGAAAGGAATACCGGCGTTGTTGATCACTTCCTTATGCACCGGTGCCGTGACCATGCCATCAAAGAGTCCGGACTGGCAGCCCTGAACAGCGAGCGTCAGGGTTTCAAGAACATACTGCCCATTGGCTGAATCTGTAACGCCTGGTGTGCAGTCAACGGCCATGGGTACAGGAGCGACAATCAGCTCGCCTTTCAAGGCCGACGTACGGTCTTCAGGGTTAAAGGTTGTGAGAGTAATATCCAGTCCCAACGCTCTTGATCTGTGGGACAGCAGCTCTGGGTCAGCGACGATGATCAGTTGCGCCGGGAGTGTTTGTTGGGCAAGCATCAGGCAAAGATCCGGGCCAATGCCTGCGGGCTCCCCGGCGGTCACAGCCAGCCGGGGAATATCACAGGTAGGAGAGGTCATATCAGAGTCGAAGTTCGACGAAGGTTTGATCCCTGATCTCACGCAGCCAGACCTGCAGCTCTTCTTCGAACTTGCGGTTGCCAAGGATCTCGCGAACTCTGTTGCGGCGCACCTGATTGCTGATATCAGACTGCCTCTTGCCCAGCACTTCAAGGATATGCCAGCCGAAACTGCTCTCGAAAGGATCGCTGAGAACATTCTTCGGTGTCTCGGCCATCATTTTGCGGAACTCAGGCACCAGCGACTTGGGGGCAATCCAGTCCAGGTCGCCGCCGTTCAGGGCAGAGCCGGTATCGTCTGAATAGGCCTTGGCCAGTTCACTGAAGTTTTCGCCGGACTGGATCCGGTCATAGAGACTCTTTGACAGCATCTGGGCTTCCAGGCTGCTGCGGATCTCGTTGGGCTTGATCAGAATGTGGCGGACATGAACCTGCTCTTCCACGTACTTCTCGTTGCCACGGCTGTCCAGCAGCTTGAAGATATGGAAACCTCCGGGGCTGCGGATGGGCATGGAAACCTGGCCGTTCTGCATCTTAACCGCCTGTTTGGCAAACAGGCTGGGCAGTTGCTCGGCGGAGCGCCAGCCGAGATCGCCTCCCTGCAGGGCATTCTGTGCCTTGGAGTAGGTCACCGCCATTTCAGCGAAATTGGCACCTTTCTCCAGCTGCACAGAGATGTTGTTGGCCTGCTTTTCAGCCTCACGCACCTGTTCAGGGGTGGGGTTGTCAGGCGTGGCGATCAGGATGTGGGACAGGTGGTACTCAACCTGGGTGCTGGCCTGTCCTTCCGGGGATTTCAGGAAGTTGTCCACTTCCTGCTCGCTGATCTGCACACGATCGGAGATCTGGCGCTGACGCACCCGGTTGATGATCATTTCCCGGCGAATCTCTTCCCGGGCCTCGGCGTAAGACAGTCCATCCGCTTCCAGCTGCTTTCTAAAAGCGTCCAGGGTCAGGCCGTTACGCTCGGCGATCTTGCTGATAGCGTCATTCAGGGCCCAGTCATCAATGCGGATGCCACCGCGCTGACCCATCTGGATCTGCAGGTTTTCCAGCACCAGCTGCTCAAGAACCTGCTTTTTCAGCACGTTGGCCGCGGGCAGGGTGATATTTCTCGACGCCATCTGGCGCTGAACATTCTCTACCCGGCTGTTCAGTTCACTTTGCATCACCACGTCTTTGTCGACGACGGCGACGATCTTGTCCAGCGGCTCTATCCTGGCGTTAGCCACGCTGGGGCTCAGGCTGTAGCCGGCTACGAACAGGCAGCAGGTGCTCAGCACTAGGTGTTTCAGTCCCTTCATCATTACTTCTCGCGAATTGTGTATCCTTTGATACCTTCCAAATACTCTTTACCGGAGGTGCCGGTGATGCTTCCCAGTCCACTGAGGACGAATTGCAGGAAAACACCGCTCTTCCGGTCTGGATGGTCGATATTATCGTCCGGTTCGATCCATGAACGCCAGAATAATCGAACCTGATAACAGCAACTGTTGTATTCGACACCGGCAAGCTCCTCAAGGTTCCGCTTGTTGGTCAGATCGTATTGCCAGCGACCCAGCCCCGTCCAGTTATTGGTGTACGGGATGGGCCAGGCGAAGGATACATCAGTCTGTTTCAGGTCGTTCCTGGCGGTCTGGTAGCCCTTGCTTGGGTCGCTGGGGTCCACTGGAATATTGTGGTTGTCTTCGTCTTTGATATAGCGCTCCACCTGATCCCTGAAGCGGAAACCCAGGTTCAGAGTTTTGCGGTTGTCAGGCTGATAGCGGTAGGTGATACCATAGTTATCGATCCGGTTTTCATTGCCGTTCCAGGCAAAATCCTGACGCAGGCTCATGGTGCGGTTGAAATTATAGATAAGCTCTGAAGCCAATGGGGAAACTGGGTCAGTCAGCTGATCCCTACGGCGTTGGTCTTCAGCGTTCAGGTCTTCATCCCAGTCATCCTCCCGGTCGGCGGAGCCCAGGGATGAAGCAATGTATACCTTGCGATCTTCCAGATAGACGATTTGACCAATCCCGAATCGCATTCGTTCAAAACCATCTTCCTCAATCAGACGGGTGGTGACACCCAAGGATATCTGGTGGGCATCGGCCAAGCGGTCATAGCCATTGAAACGGTTGTCACTCCACAGAGAGCTGTATGTGAAGCTTCGTGTGCCAGTGTCAAAGATAGGGTTGAATTCCTGGTCTTCTACATGAGGGGCGTAGAGATACTTCATTCTGGGTTCAAGCGTCTGGGTCAAGCCACTTGAGAACGCACGGTCGAAAAACAGGCCGCTGTCAACACTGAAGGCTGGAACCGTAGTAGATGGACTGTCTGAAAAATCGCTGTCTTTGAATGGTTTCCCGTAAGAGCCTTCAAGATCACTTATTACTTCATCTGCATCAAGATTCTTCAGGTTGTAGTTAACGCTCCTGACCTTTAGTTCTGGAGTCAGGAAGCCCCAGGTGGTCATCATAGGGTAATTAACGCCAGCTTCGAAATAGGCCCTGCTCCCCTCCGCGCGCTTGATGCCGTAGCCTTTATCGTATGTGCTCTCGTAAATATCATTCTCAGAGTCAATTTTTTCTTCCCTGACATAGCGCCAGTCATCAGCCCGGCTGAAGTAGGTGTAGTCTGCCAGGTAAGTGACGTTCAGAGTCTCGCCAAACATCCGGTTCCCGCTCAGTTCCAGCTGGGGCAGCTTGTTGTATGGGTCGTCCGAGGTGCGGCTCATGTTCTTGAACTTGTGCGCATCGATACGGAACTGCCAGCTGTTAAGATCATCGCCACCGATATAATGGGTTCCGACTCTCTGGTTCAGTGGGGATGAGCTGGACAGGTTCAGACTGGAATTGAAATCCTTGAGGTAATTCTTGTCACTGGCGTCAGCGTAATCCAGTTCAGCCGTCCAGCGTGGGCTGAAATTCTGTTCATGACGCAGGTTAACCAGCCAGCGATCTTTATCGTAATAGGGATTCTTTTTCTTCAGCTCATCCTTTCCGATGATACCAGCGACACCGATCTCACCATGGTGGTCCTGCCCCAGGTAGCGGAATTCATTTTCCAGCAGGAAGCCCCGTTTGCTGATGATTCGGGGTGCGATGGTAGCATCGTAGTTGGGAGCGATATTCCAGTAGTAGGGAAGATCGAACTCCAGACCGGAATCACTGTCCACTTCAATAGTGGTCGGGTACAGGAAGCCAGACTGCCTGCGCTCATCAGTCGGGAAGTACATATAGGGGGAATAGAATACCGGTAATCCCTGTATCCTTACGGTTGCATCCCTGGCCGTCCCAAACCCGGTGGTCGGATCCAGGCTGATGCTTCCGGCGCTGAGCTGCCAGCCCTCATCACCGGGTGGACAGCTGGTATAGGTGGCGCCGTCCAGATCCATGGTCTCGTCTTCATTGCGGACAATCTTTTCAGCACTGCCCCGGGTGTGGGACTCGTGCGTGACATAATCGGCGTTGTCGAGGGATACACGACCAGAGTCCATGATCATTTCGCCTCGGTCGCCCAGCATCAGAACACCGGTTTCCCTGAATACGACGTTGCCTTCAAACTCGGCAAAATTGGTTGTCTTGTTCAGGGTCGCGCTGTCGCTTTCCAGCATCCGGCTGCCCTGACGCACCTGGACGTTACCGGTCAGACTGGCCGTGGATTCCTGGTCATAGGAGGACTCATCGGACTCGGCAATGATAGGAGCAGAATCCGGGTCACCCTTGAAGTTCCGGCCGGGTCTTGGCGGCTCAAGGTATTGGCCCTGGCACCAGGGGTGTTCCTGCTCCAGCTGGATTTTAAGGCGTTCGGGAAGTTGTTCTTTTGGGACCCAGTCAAGGTGCCTGCGAACATTAGCCGTGGTTCCCGCCGAAATAACACCGGCGGAGGTTTTGTCAGTTGCAGGCCTTGAAACTTTACTTGCAGGTCGGGGCGCACGTGGAATGGTTCCTTCCTTGACCGGCACAGCCGAACACTGCCAGCCCCGGCCGTCCGGGGCAACCTGACAGCTCCATTCACTGTCGCTGGTGCTTCCTGGTGTTGTGGTCTGCGCCTGGGCCCTGGACAGAGGCTGACTGGTAAACATCACAGCCGCTATTGCCAGGGTCAGTGCTCTTGGCTTAAAAGGTAAGTGGTGCATCTCCATGGGCTTAGCAGTCCTGGGCAGTGTTCTTCTTTAAGTTTGACGCGGCGCCGGCGCAACACAGTGACAACCTGGCTATTGTCTCAAAACCTGCGCAGGCTTCAAGCTTTCTGCGCGGGATGTGCCGGGCAGGTCTGAGGCCGGTCATTGAGCAATGCGAATTTGTCATGGTCGCCTTTGTTAAGAAGCGTTCCAACAGATGCTGGCAATATATGTCCGCTGATAAACAGCACAAAGCCTGGAATTCTGGAAAACGCCTGGGTCATCTACGTTGCGAGAAAATACGAGAAGAGCAAATCAGCAGTTTAGATTCGCTCTATACAGCTGGTCGGTAATTCTAACGGATTAATGACGTAAATCACCTTCCCTGTGACGTTTTATCGCTGTTTATTTCCATGTCTGTAGCCACTGTCGGCCAGTTATCACTGCTACTAGTCTGTGTTACTCTTCCTTCCAGTGCAACAGCTTTCATCACATAGACGCCTTCCAGCCTTTGATTCAGGGGTAGAGAGGCCTTTTGCCCTGAGTCCGACCCGGCGTCCGGGGAACCAGGGTCGCGCCAGCGAGTCGAACAGTTCGACAGTAGGGTTCATAGCAGCCAGTTTTGAATGTGATGAAATTCTTGAGTTTATAAACAGGCCTCAGTCTGTAAACGTCACAGACATTGACGACAGGTTTGCCTGATACAGGAAAAGTAAGAGCGGAAATGATCCCGTCAGAGAGAAAACGCCAAACTGAGTTGGCGGCCTGGGCCCAGCAGATACTGGCCCCCGACCTGGGTACTCCCTCGCCCTCTCCACAGCTGACCCCCGTTGGCGGAGATGCGGGGTTTCGTCATTATTACCGCATCCAGGTTCCGGAAGGCACTGTTCTGGCCGTAGATGCACCTCCAGCCACGGAAGATAATCGGGCCTTTGTCGACGTGGACGGGCTTTTTGCCAGTGGCGGCGTCCGGGTACCGTCCATCAGGGCCGTTGATTTCGATGCGGGCTTTATGCTGATCGAGGATTTTGGCGACACCCTGTTATTAAGCCAGCTCAACAGCCGAAGTACTGACTTTCTTTATGGCAAGGCGCTGGACGTCCTGAAGCGGGTTCAGGCTTCTGACGCCTCCTCACTGCCTCCTTACGACACTGACCTGCTGCAGACCGAGCTGATGATCTTCAGGGAGTGGTTTATTGGCCGGTTGCTGGAACTTGAGCTGTCAGGCGAAGATGAAAGGCTGCTGAGCGGCGTCTGTGAACGCCTGATCTGCTCAGCTCTGGAGCAACCGACAGGTGTCGTTCATAGAGACTATCACTCCCGTAACCTGATGCTATTGCCCGGCGATGAGCTCGGTGTCATTGATTTCCAGGGTGCTGTCAGAGGACCCTTGCTCTATGACCTGGTGTCACTACTGAAAGATTGTTACGTCGTCTGGCCAAGGGAAAATGTTGAAAACTGGCTGAGGGGTTTTATTGCCGAGCATTCGAAGCTGGAGGCATACGACCTTGATACCTGTCTGCGCTGGTTTGACTGGATCGGCCTGCAACGGCATCTGAAATGCCTGGGAATCTTCTCCCGTCTATGGCTTCGTGATGGCAAGTCTCAGTACCTGACCGATATTCCCGCCACATTCAACTATGTTATGGATGTCTGCGACCGTTACCCGGAGCTGAAGCCTCTCGGTGACTGGCTCGGCACCCGGGTGGCGACCCTGATGCCTGAACGGATGAGCCAGGTGCGTGAGGAAGCCGGTTTATGAGGGCGATGATTCTGGCCGCAGGCCTCGGTAAGCGCCTGCGACCGTTGACACTGAACACGCCAAAGCCTTTGTTACCGGCTGCCGGCAAGCCCCTGATTGTCTATCACCTGGAAAGACTGGCCGCTGCCGGCTTCCGGGATATTGTCATCAACCATGCCTGGCTGGGAGAGCAGATTGTCGAGGCTCTGGGTGATGGTAAACAGTGGTCAGTCAATATCCGTTACTCCGGTGAAGAGAAGCCGCTGGAGACTGGTGGCGGTATCTTCAACGCCCTGCCGGCTCTCACCGATGAAGAGCCCGATGAGCCGTTCGCGGTGGTTAATGGTGACGTCTACACCGACTACCCTTTTGAGCAGCTTCCCAGGGCGGTGAGTGACCATGCTCATCTGGTCATGGTCGACAACCCGTCTTTTAAAGCGACGGGGGATTTTGCCCTTGAGCAGGGCAGGGTTAAACCTGATGGTGATAGTATGCTGACGTTTAGTGGGCTCAGTGTGCTGTCGCCCAGGCTGTTTGACGGTTGTAGGCCGGGCGCTTTCCGGCTGGCGCCACTGCTGCTCCAGGCCATGAATGCTGGTATGGTCAGCGGTGAGCACTACCAGGGTTTCTGGACGGATGTCGGAACGGTCGAAAGGCTACAGGGTTTGGAAAACTATTTGATGATTCAGAGCAGGACTCAATGACGGCGGTAGTAATTGGTGCAGTTCTCGGTTTTATCTGGGGTGGGCCATTTGGCGCTGTATTCTGTGCGCTTCTTGGCGTATGGATTGGTCGGAATTACCTTCAGCCAAACCGGTCGGGAGCCGGACATCGGCGGGGCAGCTATAACAGGGCGCGGGTGCAGTCGGCTTTTTTCCGGGCGACGTTCCTGGTCATGGGGCGCCTGGCCAAGGCCGATGGGCGGGTCAGTGAAAATGAAATCAAGATGGCTTCCGCCATCATGAGTGAACTGCGTCTGTCCAGTGAGCAGAGGCAGGCAGCGATAGAACTTTTTAACCAGGGTAAGCAGCCTTCGGCGGACATTGTTGAGGCGCTGCAGGAGTTTCGACGAGTAGCCGGCTCCAGCACCCTGATTCCGATGTTCCTGGAAATCCAGCTGCAGGCTGCCTATGCCGACGGTGGCCTGACCCAGGCTGAACGTGCGGTTTTCCGGCAGGTCTGTGACCAGCTCGGGGTCAACCAGGTGAGCTTTGAACTGCTGCATAAGCGTTTTCAGGCTCAGCAGGCCTATTATCGCAGTGGCCATCAGCAACAGGGCGGCGGTTGGCAGCGTCCCTCAGGGAATGAGCTGAAGCAGGCGTATGATGTTCTGGGGGTCAGTCCTGATGCCTCTGACAGCGAGGTTAAGCGGGCTTATCGCAAGCTGATGAGTCAACATCATCCGGATAAACTGGTCGCCAAGGGCCTGCCGGAGGAAATGATGGAAGTGGCCAAGCAGAAGGCCCAGGAGATCCAGGCCGCTTACGACCAGGTGCGCAGCAGCCGGAAGAAGTAATGGAACTTTTTCCTGTTTCATTACACTAAGTGGCTAGCCACAGTGTTTTGAAACAGGTGAAATTCCATGTATCTGGTCAGAAAGAAGTTTATGTACTGGCAGGTCCCTGCCACCACCAAAATCCACTTTAACAGCGAGCGCCAGGGGAACTATTGTTTCGTTCCTGCCCGGCTGGTAAGTAAGCTTGAGAAGGCCCTGAAGCGGATCGGCTCAATGTTCAGCCAGCCTGTGGCGAAGACTCTCAGGGATCGTCGAATCCGCTGTGCCTGAATGGAAATCAGCGCAGGTCGGATCAGGAGTCTGTCGGGCTTAAGCTTTCGAGCATGCTCTTCATGTTAAGAGTCAGTAGAGCGAGTCAGGTTTTTCGATGGATTTGTGCGAATAGTTGACCTATTTAAGCAAATTCATCGGAAAATCTGGCTGCTCTTTCTGGATTTCAGACCGAAATTGCCTTAGGTCTGACAGGCTCCTATGGCTTTGCCCGTAATCCGACAATCTCATTCCCCGCGAATTTCCCTGTAATTGTTGATCTCACGTCGGATTACGAATCTTCGATTCTAATCCGACCTGCGGAAAAACAGGGTTGTGAATCAAAGACTCTTTATCTTGCCACCGTCCACTACGGTATTGGTGCCAGTGATGTAACTGGCGGCATCCGAAAGCAGGAATGCGGCAGCATTGGCAAACTCTTCCGGGCTGCCGTAGCGACCCATGGGGATGTTACTTTCAGATTGTGCTCTGACCTGTTCCTGTGACAGGCCGGTCCGGCTACCGATAAACCGGTTCAGCGCTTTAATCCGGTCTGTGGTGAAGTTCCCGGGAATCAGGTTGTTGATGCGGATATCGTGTTCGGCAAGATCCACCGACAGGCTTTTCACCAGGCTGGCGACGCCTGAACGCATGACATTGCTGAGCAGCAGGAAATCGATAGGTTCTTTCACTGCGGAAGACGTCAGTGTCAGTATGCTACCGCCCTGGGCCTTGAGTGCGGGCAGGGCTGCCCTGATCATTCGAACGGCACTGAACAGGGTCAGCTCAAAGGCCGCTTCCCAGTCACTGTCTTTCAGTTCATCAAACTTGCCCGGTGTCGGGCCTCCGGCATTGATGACGATGCCATCTATACGACCAAAATCATCCAGAGTGTCGCTTGTCCAGCGATCAATAGTGCTGCTGTCCCGGGCATCAAAGACATAACCCCGAACTTCCGCTGTGGTTTCACTGCTGATCCTGGCTGCGGCAGTGGCGATCCGGTCAGCTGTGCGACTGGCGATGGACACCCTGGCGCCTTCGGCAGCGAGTCTAGAAGCAATGGCATACCCCAGGCCTGTGCTGGCACCGGCTACCATGAAAACCTTGTCTTTTATTCCCAGATCCATACTACCCCTCCCGGGCTGAGTTCAGACGACAATGTTGTTGTACCAGAATGGCGAACAACACGACACGCTTATTTTAACCAGTCACTGAAGTCTGTTTCTCATTCTTCATCCATATCCAGACTTTTTCTGACCACTGCGCGATGAGGCAGCTGCAGGTACTCTCTTGACTGCATCTCCTGCAGGCGACTGATGGTGCGTTGAAACTCGAATCCGAGCCGGCCTCCGGCATAGAGCTCAGCTATCCGCACTTCAGCTGAAATGATCAGTTTGACGTGGCGGTCGTAGAACTCATCCACCAGGTTAATGAAACGACGCGCCTGGTCATCAACAGCGGCATCCAGCTGGGGAACCGCTTCCAGGATGATTGTCTGGTAGAGGCAGGCCAGCTCAATGTAATCATTCTGGCTGCGCGGGCCATCGCAGAGTTCGGAAAAGCTGAACCAGGCGATATCTTCACATGTGCGAATGCTGTTGATTGGACGGCCCGAAATCTTCAGTACGTCGCCACTGACAGCATGGGCCAGATCAGGCGCCAGCTCCTCAAAACTCTGTTCCAGCTTATTGTGACTTTCATCGTTGACAGGGCTGTGCCAGGTTTGTGCTTTTTCCAGCAGCCGCAGGCGGTAATCGGTGCCGCCATCCACGTTGATGACCAGGGTGTGTTCCTTGATCAGGTCGATGGCAGGGAGAAAACGGACCCGTTGCAGGCCATCCTTGTAGAGTTGATCAGGAACCACATTGGAAGTCGCCACCAGAGTGACGCCACGGTTGAAGAGCTGCTCAAAAAGCCCCCCCAGAATCATGGCGTCGGTAATGTCAGAGACGAAAAACTCATCAAAGCAGATAATGCGGGTTTCTGCTGCCAGCAGGTCAGCGACTGTTTTCAGTGGATTTTTCTGACCCGTCAGCTTTTCCAGTTCGCTGTGAACTCTCCGCATGAAGTGATGGAAATGCATACGCATTTTTTCTTCAAAGGGCAGGCAGTCAAAGAAGGTGTCCATCAGGTAAGTCTTGCCACGACCGACCCCACCCCAGAAATAGAGTCCGCGAACAGGTGTTTTGCTTTTTCCCGAGAAGGGGTTGATTCTTCTCAGCAGGGAGGGAGGCTGCGCCGATGCCAGCTGCCCGTAGAGAGCCTGCAGGTGGCGCACGGCCAGGGCCTGAGCGGGGTCACTGATGAAACCTGGTTTTTGCAGGTCCTGCTGGTAGCGGGATTCCGGGGTCATGCTGCTCTTCATCTTCTATTACTGCGACAATGCCGCCCTGTTCATCATTGACTGTCACGGCATTTCCTGCTCATGGCTGTTTGGCCGGAAATGGCAGGACAATGTAACGTCCGGGGCGCTGCCGGGCAAGAGGCAGGGGGTGCTAGAGGCCAGCCGTTACAGAATCGCCCTATACTTTATCTGGAAAAAATTATAACTTTAGTGTCACTACGCCGTTTCTCCTGTGTGGCTGAAAGTGGCACTTCAGCAAAGCGGTGTACGAGGACAGGGGTTCGGCCCCAGTGAGTGAGGCATTGCAGTGGAAGACATGAACGTACTTTGGTTTGTAGGCAGTCTGGCTTTTCTCGGGGGCATGCTGGGCGGCTCCCTGCTCTATCATCTGCTGGCGGGTTCCCGTACACAGAAAGGTCAGCTGGAAAGCCAGCTGCAGGATCTTGAGCAGGAGTTCAAGGAATACCAGGACAATGTGGCCGATCACTTCACCACCACCGCTCACCTGATCAACAAGCTCACCGACGCCTATAAGGACGTGCATGAGCATATGGCCAATGGCGCCGATTCACTGTGTGATGACGAGGAAGTGAAAAACCGCCTGAGTGACTCCCTTCTGGGCAGCAACGCTCTGTTGTCTGGCAAGATCAACAAGCGCCGCAATGAACGTCCCAAGCCCCTGGAACAGCCCAAGGACTATGCGCCGAAAAATGCCCCGGATGAAAAGGGTACCCTGGCGGAAGACTTTGGTGTCAAGCCGGGTCAGGAAGCGGCGAACGAGCAATAAGCTGCACAGCACATTGAAGGTAAAAAGCCCGGGTTTTCCGGGCTTTTTCGTATGTGCTGACTCATTCAGTCCAGAGAGTCCAGGTACTTCTCGGCATCCAGGGCGGCCATGCAGCCGGTGCCAGCAGAGGTAATCGCCTGGCGATAGACATGGTCCATGACATCTCCGGCAGCGAATATGCCTTCTTTGGAGGTCAGAGTGGCATTGCCTTCCAGTCCGCTGCCTACGACGATGTAACCGTCCTTCATGTCCAGCTGACCGGCAAAGATGCCAGTGTTCGGGGTATGGCCAATGGCAATAAAGCAGCCTTCTGCGCTGATCTCACGGGTTTCACCGGTATTCACATCCTTGATGCGCACACCTGTTACACCCATGTCGTCACCCAGAACTTCATCCAGGGTGGCGTCCAGCGCCAGCTTCATATTGCCGTTCTTGACCCGGTCCATCATTTTATCCTGCAGGATTTTCTCGGAGCGGAACCCCTGGCGGCGATGGATGACGGTAACAGTCCTGGCTATGTTGGACAGGTAAAGGGCCTCTTCCACGGCAGTGTTGCCGCCACCGACAACGACTACATCCTTGTTTTTGTAGAAGAAACCATCACAGGTAGCGCAGGCTGAAACCCCTTTGCCCATGAAGGCTTCTTCACTTTCCAGACCCAGATAACGGGCGCTGGCACCGGTGGAAATAATCAGGGCGTCGCAGGTGTAGGTGTTGCTGCCTTTCAGGGTATAAGGCTTTTTGCTGAGATCCACGTCCTCGATGTGGTCAAAAATAATCTCTGTGCCGAAGCGCCTGGCATGAGCTTCCATATCCTGCATTAATCCGGGGCCCTGCAGACCTTCCGGGCCACCAGGCCAGTTATCAACGTCGGTGGTGGTGGTCAACTGGCCACCCTGTTGCATACCAGTGATCATGACCGGCTGCAGGTTGGCGCGGGCGGCGTAGACGGCAGCGGTGTAACCGGCGGGGCCTGAGCCCAGGATCAGCAGTCGTACATGTCGGGTATCGCTCATTTTTATACTCCCTGGATCACGAAAAAGTTGTAAACTGCGGCAAATAATAACTACTGGGGCAGTTTAGAACCAGTTGATATTAATAATCCTGTTCATTAGAAATAACTATTTATGAGCCCTACCCGGATAAAAAGCGGTCCCGGCTACTTTGTTGAGGGACTGACTCTGCTGCCTGATCCAGCCATTCGCTGGTTTGTTATCCTGCCCCTGCTGGTGAATCTGCTGGTGTTTGGCGGCCTGATTTTTTATGTCAGACAGCAGTTTGATGTGTGGATGGGGCAGTTGCTGGGCTGGTTGCCGGACTGGCTGTCGTTCCTTGAATACCTGCTGTGGCCTTTGCTCTTCATGGCGATTCTGGGTATGGTCTTTTTTACCTTTACTATCGTTGGCAATCTTATCGCGGCGCCTTTCAACGGCCTGCTGGCTGAAAAAGTCCAAAAGCTGAACGGTGCTGATGATCTGCCGGATTATGAACTGAAAGACTGGCTGATCCTGGTGCCAAGAACCATCGGTCGGGAACTGCGCAAGCTGATGTATTTTCTGCCCAGGGCTGTTCTGCTTCTGATCCTGTCGTTCATACCGGTGATCAACCTGGTGAGCCCCTTTCTCTGGTTTATCTTCAACAGCTGGATGATGTCGATACAGTACTGTGACTATGCCGCAGACAACCGTGGTGTGTCGTTTAAAGACATGCTGGCGCAGCTGCAGACAGAGCGTTCTCCTGTGTGGGGGTTTGGCGCCACGGTGTCACTGGTGCTTCTGGTGCCATTTATTAACCTGGTGATCATGCCTGCGGCGGTGGTGGGCTCGACACTGCTCTGGGAGCGCACCCTCAGGAGGAGCTGACCATGTCCCTGAGACTGAATCGCTACAACATTGTCCGGGTCACTGATGGCCAGCAGGTCAGCAACTGCACGGTCATAAGGATGTGTTACGATTACGCCCTGGTAAAATACCAGGGCAAACGCTACCGGGTGCCCTATCACCTTATGGATCAGGTGGTGGGCCATGAACTGCTGATGCCTGATGAACCCATGGAGACAGTTGAATGAGCTGCCTTTTCTGCAAGATGGTGGCGGGCGAGATCCCGACCGACAAGGTCTACGAAGACGACGATGTTCTGGCGTTCAGGGACATCAATCCCCAGGCGCCCACCCACATCCTGATCATTCCAAAGAAACACATAGCGACACTGAATGATGCTGATGACCCTGCGTTACTGGGACGGTTGATGGTGACAGCAAAGAACCTTGCTGCAGAAGAGGGGCTGGCTGATGATGGCTATCGTGTGGTGATGAACTGCAACAGTCATGGTGGCCAGTCTGTTTACCACATTCACCTGCACCTGCTGGGTGGACGGCAGCTTACCTGGCCTCCAGGCTGACACCTGTGCCGGGCGTTTCCGCAGGCTATGGCCTGCGGAAATGTTTGTAGCAATGAAAGCTCTCAGGCTTCGATCACTTCATAACTGTGGGTGATTTCCACACCACCCTTGCCCAGCATCAATGCCACGGAACAGTACTTGTCAGCAGACAGATCCACGGCGCGTTTGACTTGTGTTTCCTTGACGTTCCTGCCTTTGACGACAAAGTTCAGGTGAATTTTATGGAAAACGGCTGGAACGGCATCCACCCGTTCCGCCTGAATGTCCACATGACAGTCCAGGACGTCCTGCCTGGCTTTCTTCAGGATACCGACAACATCCACTGATGAGCAGCCACCCAATCCCATAAGCACCATCTCCATGGGGCTGGGGGCCGATTTCTGTTCTTTGTCCGCATCCATGACAACGGAATTGCCGCTGTCTGTCAGGCCCAGAAAGCGTTCGCTGTCGACCCATTTGACCTGTGCTTTCATACTGCTGGTTTCCTTATTCTTCCAGTGAGGCTCCTGGTTGGAGCTTGGCTTGCCGGACAGGTTCATCCGGTGAACGGTACAAAGGCGATACCCTATTGTATGGAACAAAGGGCTGCAAGCCTGTCATGGGGATTCAGGTCAGTCAGGGTGCCAATAATATCTGGATGCCGGGTATTATGCGTATGGAAACGAGGATCTACGAAAGGTATATAGAGCACTGAATCGCAAAATAGCCTACAAAACCTTCATCTTGGATGGGCGAATCTGTTAAGGTTATTGCCTCCGGGGCGGAGACCATGCTTCAACGTCTCCTCTTGACCGCTGCCAGTGAAGCTACCGCTATAAACAGGTCATTTTATGCCTCGTGAACCGCGACGTATAAAAAGATTGTAGGGCCAATAATAATCAGTCGGGGAGCAGTAGTGGATGATGCTTAACCTATCACCGCCTAAATCACAGGCCGGTATCAATCGGTTCCTGTCTGTCTGTCATCGGAAAAACTACCGGGCAAGAAGCACCATTCTCTGTGCTGGAGACACCTCCGAGTCACTCTTTTACATAGTCAGCGGTACGGTGGCTATTGTCATAGAAGACGATGAAGGTCGAGAGATGATTGTCACCTATCTGAATGCCGGTGAGTTCTTTGGTGAGATGGGTCTGTTTGCTGATGAGCCTTCCCAGCGCAGTGCCTGGGTGAAGGCCCGGACCGCCTGTGAGGTGGCTGAAGTCGGTTATGATCAGTTCCGGGAGATGATCCAGGAAGATCCGGATATAATGCTGTCCCTGTCAGAACAGCTGGTAACCCGCCTGAAAGACACCACCAGAAAGGTTGGCGACCTGGCGTTCCTGGATGTCACCGGCCGGGTGGCAAGAACGCTGCTGGACCTTTGCCGCCAGCCGGATGCCATGACACATCCGGACGGCATGCAGATCAAGATCACCCGGCAGGAAATTGGCCGGATTGTTGGCTGTTCGCGGGAAATGGTTGGCCGGGTTCTGAAAAACCTGGAGGCCCAGGGGTTGCTGTCCGTGAAAGGCAAGACCATGGTTGTTTACGGAACCAGGTAAGGCCCTAGTACATGGTTTCAATGAGTTTGACGGATTCAGTGGTTCATAAAGCGGCCATATGCAAGGCAGACTTGTGCAGGCATAGTTATTCTACGTCAATCAAGTCTAACGCTGTCAGATGGCCGCTTTAT
>JBPCXN010000312.1:0-10268 GCA_051008495.1 Endozoicomonas sp.
GCGAATAGTTGACCTATTCAATCAAATTCAGTGAGACTCTCATCCGCTTTCTATCGAAAAGTGGCCGATCTTCCTGGGCTTTAGGCCGACTTGCCTATTCTCGGTCAGGCTCCTAGACAATTCGCCCTTTTTCCATTCGGTAAACAGTGTCCATCGTGCCAAGCATGGACAGCTTGTGGGTGATCATGATCACCGTTCGCTCACGGTATTGATTCAGCACCTTGCCCACCAGTTCCTTCTCACTGACCACATCCAGCCCTTCGCTGGGTTCATCCATAATCAGTACTGGCGACTCTCGCAGCATCACCCGGGCAATGGCCAGCCTGCGCTGCTCACCTCCGGAGAGAGCTATTCCGCCCTGCCCCAGCCACAGGTCCAGAATATCATTACCTGCGGCGGCCAGCCGGTCCAGGCCGGTTTCCTGAACAACAGTCATCAGTCGTGCATCATCCGCTTCAGGGGCCGCCAGCCTCAGATTGTCTCTCAGTGTGGCGCTGAATACGTGTGTTCTCTGGGGTACCACGGCAATGGCGGAATAGAGATCAGCTTCGGAGTAGTTTGCAACGTCATTGCCATTCAGAAGAATACTGCCCTGGTGATCTTCCAGCTGGCGGGTCAGCAAACGAAGTAATGTTGACTTGCCACAGCCGGTTTTTCCCAGCAAGGCAACATGCTGCCCCGATCTGATTTCCAGGTTGACGTCATCCAGTACAGAACCGCCTCCCGGGTAGTGGTAATGCACATTCTGAAGTAACAGATGGCCAGTGACGTATACAGGCTGAGTGGATTGCACCGGGTAGTGCTGAGCCGGCTGTTCAATGACTTCTCTTAACCGCGCAGCTGCCTGACGGGTTTTGCCAAGGAACTGGAAAGCCCCGGGCAATGGCATCAGGGCTTCAAACCCCGCCAGAACCGCAAAGACAGCCATCACCATAATGGGGCCGGAGATACGACCTGCGAGGAATTCCCCGCTGCCCAGGTAAAGCATGATCAGGGCTGCAGTGCCCGAGGCCAGAATCAGCAAGGCTGAACCTAACCCCTCAAGCCAAGCCATCCGCTGCTGTAGGCTGTGCAGTTGACGTTCAGTTTCATCAAGATGTTTTCTGGATTGAGTAATGGAGCCATAAATCAGTGACTCTGCCATCCCCTGAAGATAGTCAAGCGATTGCTGCCGTAGATTAGCCTGCTGTTCCCCCAGCAGCTCGCCACTCCTGTTGCCCATCTGGTAAAACAGAACAGGTAATAGCAGAACCCAGCTCCCCATCAACAGAATGGCGGCAACGCCCAGATCCGGGTTGAAAAGTGACAGTCCCAGGGACAACACAACCACGACCAGAATGGCTGACAGCAACGGGCTGAACAGTCGCAGGTAGAGCTGGTCGAGAGCATCAACATCGGCCACCAGCCGGTTCAGCAGGTCACCCTTGCGAAATGTCTGCAGCCGGGTCAGGGAGAGTGGCGCCAGCTTTTCGAAAAACCAGCTCCTCAGCCAGGCCAGCAGCCGGAAAGTGGCATCGTGGCTGACCAGTCGTTCGAAGTAACGGGCGGCTGTCCGGGTAATGGAAAAGCCCCGGACACCCGCTCCGGGTGTAAAGAAGTTAAACGAGTGTGCAGTGGCAACGGTTAACCCTGCCAGCGCCGTCGCAGTGATAAACCAGCCGGACAGAGCCAGCAGGCTGAGACTGGCCATCAGCGTCACGATAGACAACAGAACCCCAAGCAGCATCAGTCCAATATGACGACGATACAGTTTTATGAACGGCCACAGATCACGCATGGTCAAGGCTCTCCTGCACTCCGGCGACAAATGCCTTGTACGGCTCTGAAGTGACTCTAAGACTCTTCGGGTCACCATCGGCGATTAACTGTCCGTTGTCCAGCATCAGTATTCGATCCATCTTGTCCAGCTGTCCCAGCCGGTGAGTCACTGTGATCACTGTGCAGTCTTCTGGTATGGATTCCAGGGTATCCAGCACCAGTTGTTCGTTATGACTGTCGAGGCTGGCGGTGGGTTCGTCCAGGATCAGCAGTTTTACCGGCCGGGCAATGGCCCTGGCCAGCGCTATTCGCTGTGCCTGTCCGATAGAAAGGTTTCCGCCCTGTTCCTGTAATGATGTATTCAGCCCCTGGGGCAACCTGTCGACAATTTCTGTGGCCTGGGCTTTGTCCAGTGCATCCCGAACTTCCTGTTCAGACAGCTCCCGACCAAAAGATACGTTTTCATACACTGAGCCATGGACAATCAGTGGCTGCTGTCCCAGCCAGGCAATCTGTCGGCGCCAGCTCTCGACGGACAGACCGGTCAGCTCCTGACCGGAAAGATTCAATAAGCCCTGATAATTCCAGAATCCCATTAAGCTATTGACCAGTGTCGTTTTGCCAGCGCCACTGGAACCGACAATGGCTACCCGTTCACCTTCTTTGATGGAAAATGTCAGGTCTTTGAGTAATTTCCGGCCGCCTGCGGTGCCATTCACCGAAAGGTTTCTGGCCTCTATCTGCAGAGGTATTGATGAGTCGAATGACTGCTTTCCTTCGGTTACTTCAGGTTCCTGCCGCTCTAGCACATCCAGAATGCTGTCGCTGGCACCAATGGCCCGGGCTTTTGCATGATAGTGACTGCCCAGCTCCCTCAACGGCTGGTAGAATTCCGGCGCCAGCAAAAGAATAAACAGGCCTGTAAACAGGCTGACACCAACAGCATCCCCGAACAGAGGGCCACCGAAATTCAGGTAGCCCAGGAAGCTCATGCCGAGGTAAACCGCCAGCACTGCAATGGAAATGGAAGCAAAAAACTCCAGCACTGTTGAGGACAGAAAAGCCAGTCGCAGAACCTGCATGGTTTTTACCCGGAAGTCCTCGCTGGCCCGTCCCATTGCCTGGTGCTCATGATCGATACGCTGAAACAGCCTTAACGTTTCCAGCCCCTGGAGCCGGTCCAGAAAAAAACCACCCAGCCGGTTCAGTGCCTGAAAATTCTTTCGATTGGCTTCTGCCGCTTTCATTCCGACCAGGGCCATAAACAGTGGAATCAAAGGGGCAGTGAGGACAAAAACCAGCCCAGCCACCCAGTTCATGGGAAAGACCACGACCACCATCATCAGTGGCACCAGTGCCGCCAGCGCCATTTGTGGCAAATAACGGGCGACAAAATCGTGCAGTTCTTCCACCTGTTCGACGACGATGGTCGACCAGCTTCCGGCTGGTTTCTCCGCTATGGCCAGGGGACCAAGTCTTGTCAGTTTATCCAGCAAAGCCTTACGAACCAGTGTTCTCACCATCACACCGGCCTTGAAACCACAGAATTCACGCGCCCAGACACAGGCAGCCCGTATGGCGAGAATGATAAATGTCCAGATAACAAGCCGGGTCAGAGGTTCACGACCACTGCCTGACATCACCAGCAGGTCAATCATATCCGCCAGTAACCAGGCCTGGACAATTAACAACAGGCCGCCAGCCAGACCCAGCAATACAGACGCCAGCAACCAGCCCCGGGCCGGGCCGGTCTGGCCAATGAGCCAGTTATAGGCTTTCTTTTCCGTGGTACGACTCATACTCACCATGAACAGTCATGAACGGGAAATGCAGCGTCCCTCACCTCAGAGCATGAAAACGCTGCATTTTCACCGAAAAAAGACCAAAAGAGGAAGGGAACATACACACTGGGTGCAACAGGTACGAGGATTATAACTTAATTTATATATATTGATGAAAAATAAAACAATTTTGCATATGGAGTTTGCCATTCCAATGGCATTGCCTAACGGCACGACTTCACGACCAGAGCCCCTCCCCTCTATAATAACCGCCTTCTCTCAGGTTCAGATTGTCCATGTTCAACAACATCCGCATCATTCTTATCAATACCTTTCACCCCGGTAATATTGGCTCCGCCGCCCGGGCCATGAAAACCATGGGGCTGTCCGATTTATGCCTGGTGACTCCCCAGAGCTTTCCCGATCCTGCAGCAGAGTCGATGGCGGCAGGCGCCCAGGATGTTCTGAAAAACGCCAGGATCTTCCACGGTCTTGACGACGCTATTGCCGACTGCTCGCTGGTCATCGGCACCAGCGCACGCACCCGCAACAGCAACGTCAACCGCCCGATGCTGGAAGCGGAAGACTGTGCCGATCAGTTGATTCGGGAGGCCAGCAGTAACCCTGTGGCCCTGGTGTTTGGGCAGGAAACCATGGGGCTGACCAACGAGGAACTGGAAAAGTGTCATTTTCATGCCTGCATTGACGCCAACCCGGAATACCCGGTGCTGAACGTGGCCTCGGCGATCCAGATTCTCTGTTACGAAATACGCAAAAGCCGGGTTCGCCAGGAGCAGGCCGGGATAGAAAAGAAAACCGAAGAATACCCTTTGAACCGCGAGTTGGAACTGTTCTACGAACATCTTGAAGAAACCCTGACGGACATTGATTTTATTATCCAGCAGCACCCGGGCATGGTCATGACCCGACTGCGAAGGTTCTTTACCCGTGCCAGACCGGAAGCCAAGGAGCTGAATATGCTTCGTGGTATTCTCGCCTGCGCCCAGAAGAAAGCCAGGTCTGACCATTGATTGGCGTCGAAAAACTGGATTCGATCGCCCTGCCCCTGGTGAACCGTTTTTACAGGGAAAATGGTCACAAAGGCAAAGCCCGCAGTAATGAGCGGGTTTTCGTTCTACGTGATAGAGGCAGGATTCTTGCTGCGCTGCGCGCCTGTCCGAAAGCGGATGGCTACCTGCTGCGCAGTGTCTGGGTTGCTGTCACTTCAAGAAAGCAAGGTTATGGCTCCATACTCCTGCAACAGTCATTGAGCCAGCTTGGAAACAGCCAATGCTGGTGTTATCCCTACAGCCATTTGAAACTGTTTTACCAGTTATCCGGCTTTCAGGAAGTCATTCCCGAACAGGCACCTGAAGAGATAGCTTTGCCCTGGCAAAGCTATCGGGGGAAGGGTGAAAACTTCCTTCTGATGGGATACAGCCCGAATCAGAAGAAAACCGCTCCCAACACACCTGAAGCCAGAATCAACAATACCGGCTGAAACTTTGGTTTATACACCCGCACTGACCAGCAGCCTGTAGCAATTGCCAGGCCTTTTATCAGAATGGAATAAGAGCCGGAGTTCAGGCTGACCTGAATCGTGTCAATGGCAAGAAGATAACCGGCAAAGAATATCAGGGCCATGGCCGCAGATTTAATGCCGAAAAAGAAGGCGTCTTTCCACGGGTTGTTTTTCAGTCGTGTCAGAACTGTGGTCAATGCCAGGATGGCCAGAACGGATGGCAGAGCCAGGGCTGTGGTACTGACTACAGCCCCGGCCCAGCCGGCCACGCCACTGCCAACGTAGGTGGCCATGTTCACGGCAATGGGCCCCGGTGTCATCTGCGACACTGCAACAATATTCATGAACTCGCCCTGCGTCATCCAGCCATGTTTTTCTACTTCGGCGAGGTACATGGGAATCATGGCCATGCCACCGCCGAAACTGAACAGCCCTATGCGGAAAAAAGAGAGAAACAGGTCCAGGTAAATCATCGCTCAGCTCCCTCGCTTTTCAATATGGCTTCACGTTGTCCCGGCAGAGCCCTGGCAACATACAGTGCAAGACCAATTCCACCTCCCAGCATGATCAGCAGCAGGGGATGGACGGGTGTAAACATCAACGTCAGCAAAGCCACTAAAAACAATGCCCTTCCCAACCAGGAGGTCACTCCCTGTAAAAGCATTTTGTAGGCTGCATGCAGAATCAGGGCAGCAACGGCATAACGGATGGCCAGGAAGGCTCCCTGGAATGCAGAGTCCTGCATCCATTGAGCCATATAACCGGATAAAAGCCCGACGATCAGCAGGGGTGGCAACACTATGGCGATGGAAGCGATTATCGCCCCCGGAATACCCGCCACACGTCGTCCAACAAAGGTGGCGGCATTAATGGCGATGGTACCCGGAGTTATCTGGGCAATGGCGGTGATTTCCAGCAGTTCGTCGGCACTGAGCCACTCATGGTTGTCCACCAGCTCCTGTTCCAACAGGGCCATCATGGCGTAGCCACCGCCAAAGGTAACTGCACCCAACCGGAAAAACGTTAGAAAAAGTTTGAGAAGCATGCCTGACTGTGAACCAAAGCTGGAGGGAGCGTCATTCTAGTGGTTTGGACTGTCAATTGAACTGATGGATATCAACGAGGAGACAGGCACAGTGCGCAACGCCAGGGGGATAATTCCGGGAGATATACCTATCTGCGAACAGGTTGTTGATATTTTCAACAGAAAACTGTCATTACCTTGCCATATGCGTTAAACAACATTAATTTGCTGTCACAAATAACAACAACCGGTGTCTTAAATGGAATTGCTATGACCCCAGATACTGAAATTCATAACGAGCGACTGGCAGGCAGCCAGAACCGCGCCCTCCAGTGGGTGACCATTGTCGGTCTGATCTATGTCATCCTGCTGGCCGTGGGCATGATCGGCTCCGGTTTCAAGATGGCTACCGGGGGCGAAGCCAAAGAGCTGTTCGAATTCGCTTCCAACCCGTTTCTGGCGCTGATCATCGGTACTGTCTGTACCGCCCTTATTCAATCTTCCAGCACAGTCACTTCGATTATCGTCGGCCTGGTCGCCGGTGGTCTGCCGGTGGCCACAGCCATCCCCATGATCATGGGCGCTAATATCGGTACAACGATTACCAACACCCTGGTAAGCATGGGTCATGTCCGAGACCGTAAGGAGTTCCGTCAGGCCTTCTCTGCGGCAACAGTACACGACTTTTTCAACCTGTTGAGCGTACTGATTTTCCTGCCACTGGAGATCATGTTTGGCTTTCTGGAAAAGAGTTCGGCCTGGCTCACCGATTTCCTGGTGGGTGGCGACTCCATGAGCATGAAAGGACTGAATTTTATCAAGCCGCTGACCAAACCGGTGATTGGTGCCTTCAGTGATTTTTTTGCCAGCGTTGGCCTGACCGGCGCCATGTCCGGCGCAGTGTTAATCATAATGGGCATTGGCTTCATCATTCTGGCTATCACTTTCATTGGCAAGCTGCTGAAGGTACTGATGGTTGGACATGCCAAAAAAGTCCTGCACTCTGCCATTGGCCGAGGCCCACTGAGCGGCATTACCTCCGGCACCATTGTCACTGTTCTGGTGCAGTCGTCTTCAACCACCACCAGCCTGATGGTGCCCCTGGTAGGTTCCGGCGTATTCAAGGTTAGGGATATATATCCTTTTACTCTTGGTGCCAATATCGGGACCTGTATCACAGCCCTGCTGGCAGCCACGGCCATTTCCGGTGGCAACGCCTTTTTCGCCCTGCAGATCGCCATTGTTCACCTGTTTTATAACCTGCTGGGCGTCATAGTAATTTACGGTATTCCTTTCCTTCGCGACATTCCACTGACCCTGTCAGAAAAACTGGCGGACGTGGCCTCAGAGCGAAAAATGTATGCACTGCTTTATATCGTCAGTGTCTTCTTCGTCGTGCCCGGTCTGTTGATTTTCGCATTTAACTAAGGAGAAATGGCCATGGACAACAAAAGACTGACCGCGCTGGACAGCCGTATCCAGGAAGTTCGCACCCTGCTCGGTGAGCTGGAAGACGCCTCCCGGCAGATCCGCGAGCAGAACCAGCATGAAGCGGTTGATCATATTGAGGATTACCTGGACTCATCTGACGAGGCACTGGGTCAGCTGAGTCTTTTCAAGGAAGAAGTAGTGATAGAGATAAAGACACTGGTGGAAAAGATGAAGGGTTTGCTGAGACGATAGTACATCGTCTCAATGAGTTTGACTTGTAGGTCGGATTAGAATTGAAAATTCGTAATCCGACGAAAACCATTAATTTCATTGAAATGATGTACTAAACCCCATCCAGTGCGAAAACCGGAACTTCCTACCGTTTCGCGCTTCCGCGAAACAACCGCAGGGATGCGGCCAGAAACAGCTTGTTGTTTCTGATTTTACTTGAGTTAGATATGACAAACTTTGCCAATCTTAACGATGACACTCAGCGACTTGGGGGTAACCATTCAGCGCAGTCAAATAGACTGGAATTTTCGTGATTTTGTACCATTTTAAAGTACAGTTTCCCGAACACTTGCTGTCATGAGTCAACCTGCTCCCGAATTTCAGGTCATAGTGACCCTCCTTGCCATCGTGAATAAGCAACAGGAGCAGACTGCCAGCCTGACTAAGCGGGTAGCGACACTGGAAGCAGAGAACAAGGAGCTAACCGGCAAGCTTAACACCAACAATCGAAACAGTAGAGGTGTTGTTGACCGGAATAGCAACTATCTTACCGCACGCCTTCAACGGTTGCTGGGGCTGGCCTGCCACCTCAGTAACGGTTACAGGAAGATTGGTATGGAGGCTATGCCCGAGGTCATCTGCCAGCGCATTGCCTCACTGTTCGAACGGACAGCAAAAAGGGCACAAGCGGAGGAAGCAGAATATATGGAGCGTCTCCGGCAGCGGCGGGGTGATGGAGAAGTCAAAAATACGAAGGCCTTCAACCTGTTTAGGCGATTGATGGAGTTCAGGGAAGAAACCTTGAGGTTCATGACCAACCTTTACACCCCCTTCGATAATAATGGTAGTGAGCAAGACATCAGAAATGGCAAGGTGAAGCAGAAGATATCGGGCTGTATCAGTATCAGAAGCAAAAAAGGAACAAAATGGTATTGCCGGATACGAAGTTACGTTTCGTCGGCGAGAAAGCAGGGACAGAGTGTTTTTGAAGACCTGTTTATAGCCATGAAGAATTACCGCGACCATCCTTTGCGGGGTGCTGAACAGTTACGATTCATCAGATAAAACATTTTCAACCCTCTGAGGCTCAGGCAAATGAGTATTCTCCTGAGAAGCATCAAGCTATTAAAAAGACTAAAACTGCGACTGTATATTTTGTGTTTTTCATTGGTGTTTTTTGCAGGTTACTCACAAGCCTACCGCCCGTGCGACCAGTTAGACTCCCTTGAATTCCAGGAGCTTTGCGACCGTTTTCTTGCAGATCAAGACAGCTCAGGAAGCAGTTTAGAAAACCATTACTTTTCAACTGCGAAAATCCTGCGTAACAATACTGGCCTAGAAGGGCTGGCAACAGCTGACGACAGTGGTGCTATTTTTGTGATGGCGCAGGACATAATTGTTAATTTGAGTCACCAGATGATCATTTCAAAGCCTATAGCTCTGCTTGGCAACCCGAATAATCCTCCACGGCTGGAGTTCCATTTCGTTCCATGGTTAAAAAAGAAGGCGGCTGCAGTTCTGGTCACCAGAGACGCATCGCGTTTTTTCGTCTGGGGTATTAACTGGGTTGCCGCTTCTGGTGGGCCTACAAGATTACTAAATCTATACCAGTTTATGGGGGAAGCATGGATCACTCATTGCACTTTCCACAATACTGCTCCAGAGCGCAGCTTTGAGAACTTTGTAGTTAGTTATCCTTTATGGCCGGATGCAAAGGTGACTTTTTCCAATAATCGATGCTACACCAACCGTCTGCAAAGGTATTGTTTTTCTATCATATCTTTTGAAAATGAAAATTCGACTGTCAACATTGTCAACAACCAATGGCTTAGCTCCGATAATGACACTGACCCAGAACAAGGCTATGGCGTAATATCGCTTATTAATATCAGCAGGGCAAAAATCATCGGCAACAAGCAGGTTTCTAAAAACAGCAAAGCAACCATAAAAGTTGCATTTATAGGGTATGATACAACTGCATCGGATGTAGATATTACCATCCAGGATAACACTGCTCATCCTGATAGCAGTCTTAAAGAAAATAGAATAATGCTGGTCAATGCTATTACAGCAAATGGTTTTCGATTATGCCCCGCTCCGTCAGGCTGTTTTAATATTTTGTATAACCATGGCTATCTAACCTGCAAAAGTGGCAACCTTGATGAGCTTCCTGGCCTGACAATAAACACTGAGGAACAGGGTGATCTGCCTGATTCAGGTTCTGCACCTGAAACCAGTCAGGTTTTGCTGCTCCCCCATGGCAGGGTTATGAGCTACCGGCGCAATCATCAAAAAGTACCGTATTGCTCGCCTTCTGTCGGTTGCCCGATCACCTCTTCAAGTGTGCCAGGCTCTTCTTCTGGTACTTTCAGCATCGACCTGGCGGCTACGACGATGACAGCGAGCTACACTCCATTACCCACACCTCCTTCATCGCCGGAAGTTCCGAACCCTGATGAAGGCGGTGGGCTGAGTCCCACGCAGACCTCACTATTAATTGTTGGTGCTGTTATTCCAGCTC
>JBPCXN010000313.1:0-4218 GCA_051008495.1 Endozoicomonas sp.
TTCCGAAGTCGTGGCCCCTTTTCAGGAGCCGTCGTATGATTATCTGTAAGGCGCACAGCCTGGTTGCTGTAGGTCGGATTAGGGCTTTGCCCGTAATCCGAAATCCCGCAGGCAAAACAGGAGCATAATAACTCCCGCTAGAGTTAATGTCGGATTACGAATCTGCGATTCTAATCCGACCTACAAGTCATACTCATTGAAACCATGTGTTAACTGGCTTCCTCCAGTGCCTTGCTGGCTTCTGCGGCTTTGGCCTGGGCTGCCACCAGTGCGGCTTCCAGGGCAGCAGTATCACCGTCTGCATTATCCAGCGCCCGCTGGGCTTTTTTCACGGCAGCATTAGCCATGGCGCTTTCAATCTTCAGCTTTTTCGCTTCATCGCTGAGAGCGGGTTTGCCTTTTCCCTTCGCAGCAGCGGCTTTTTTCTCAGGCTCAGGCGCTGCTGCCGGTGTCGGAGATTCCAGCTGAGCAGCTAACTCATCTGCCTTTGCACGACAATCTTCCACCGCCTTCTGCAGGGATTCGATATCCGGACTGCCTTCTTCCTGTGAACTGGCCAGAACGCGCTCTGCTTTCTTCAGAGCAGCTTTGGCCATGGCATGTTCAACTTTCAGCTTCTTGGTGTCATCGCTCTGGGGAGCTTTTGCCTTTTTTTCCGCAGGAGCTGCTTTCGGCTCTGCTGCTGGCTGACTGAAAGCACCCAGCTGGGTTGCCAGTTGTTCCGCCTTGGTACGGCATTCTTCCACCGCTTCCTTAAGTGCTTCGGTTTCTGAACTGCCTTCTTCCAGGGCTGTCGCCAGGGCGCGTTCCGCTTTCTTCAAAGCGGCCTTGGCCATGGCGTGTTCTACCTTGAGCTTTTTCTCTTCTGCGGAAACCTGTGGCTTGGCCGGTTTGTCAGAGGCAGCGGGTTTTGAAGCCTGGTCAAAATCCTTTTGCAGTTTCTCAACCTGTGCCTGCAGCATGTCGGCATCGGCTTTCAGCTTGCTGACATCACCAGTGCCGCTCTCTTCTGCCTGCGCCAGCGCGCGCTGGGTTTTCTTCAGCTGGGCGTTGGCCATGGAAAGCTGAACCTTCAGTTCTTTCTGCTCAGAACTCAGTACTGGTTTAGCCGGTTTCGCACTACTGGAATCTGCCGTGGCCTTCTTGGCTTTGGCTCTTTCGATAGCGGCTTTAACCGGGTCAACTACTTCGGTTTTCGTGGTCTGTCCGGAAGCTTCTTTAGCCGCTTTCAACTTGGCGGCCCGTTCAGCATTGGCTTTACGCTTCGCTTCTTTCGCCGCCTGCTCCTGTTCCAGGCGTGTCTGGCGGCTTTCATAACGCTCTTTGGATCGCTCAGCTTTGGCGTGTTTGGCTTCCTGCTGGCGGATCTCGCTTTTGGAGGCCCGGTAGTACTGCACCAGGGGAATACTGCTCGGGCAAACATAGGAGCAGGCGCCACATTCAATGCAGTCAAACAGGTTGTGGTGTTTCAGCTGATCGAAGTTTTCCGCCTTCGAGTGCCAGTAAAGCTGTTGTGGCAGCAGGGATGACGGGCAAGCTTCTGCGCACATACCGCAGCGAATACAGGCCTGTGCTGGCGCAGCAGGAGGGAACTCTTCACGGGTACCTGCGATCAGGCAGTTACTGGTCTTAATGACAGGAACGGCCATGTCATTGAGGGTAAAGCCCATCATGGGGCCTCCCATAACCAGTGTGCTCAACTTTTTCTGATCCACTTCTGCCGCCGCAAGGAGGTCGTTGGTGGGTGTACCCAGCAGGACTTCAAGGTTATGGGGTGCGTCCAGGGCTTCCCCCGTCAGTGTTGTTACCCTCGAAATCAGAGGGCGACCATGGTTAACAGCATCATTCACCGCCGCGGCTGTTCCTATGTTCTGTACAACCAGTCCCAGGTCGGCAGGGAGTTTGCCAGAGGGAACTTCCTGGCCGGTAAGAATCTGGATCAGCTGCTTTTCACCGCCGGAAGGGTAACGTGTAGGAAACACGACCACCTTCATGTTCTTGCCATTAGTCTTACTGGCCAGGGCTTTCTTCATGGCAGCGATGGCTTCCGGCTTGTTGTCTTCAATGCCAATCAGACAGCGTTCAGTACCAAGAAGGTGTGTCAGTATCTCGGCACCGGCAATAATCTTTTCCGCCCGTTCCTGCATCAGCATATCGTCTGCCGTGATGTAGGGTTCGCACTCGGTACCATTGAGGATAAGTGTGTGAACAGGGCTTCTCGGTGACAGTTTTACGGCCGTTGGAAAACCTGCGCCGCCCATGCCGCTGATACCGGAATTACGGATGTGTTCCACCAGTTTTTCAGGAGGGTGACTCCGGTAATCTTCGATCGGGTGAAGTTCGCACCAGCGCTCTTCTCCATCGGTTTCCAAAACAATACAGTTGTCATGCATGCCGGACGGGTGAGGAATAGCGTGCCGTTCGATAGCCATGACAGTACCGGAAGTCGGTGCATGTACAGGGACACTGACAAAGCCGGTGGCCTTGGCGATCATCTGTCCCTTGAGCACTTTATCACCCACATTAACGATGGGTTCTGCCGGTGCGCCGGCATGCTGGGACAGTGGCAGTATCAGTTTTTTGGGCAGTGGCGCAGGGCTGATGGGCCGTCCGGTTGACTGATGCTTGTTCTCAGCCGGGTGGACACCACCGGTCAGAGGCCAGATTCTCGGGTTGGCGGGCGTGATGTCTTTCAGGGGCATATTCATGCTGCGGTCTGCCCCCTTCGGTCGGTGGCTATCAGGTCGGCGAGGTTGCCGGGTTGTGCTTTGGAAGGCAGGTCCCAACTCCAGGTGCGGACGTTTACTTCTATGGGCCGCATTTCAATACAGTCAACAGGGCAGGGTTCTACACACAGGTCGCAGCCTGTGCACTCATCGGCAATAACGGTATGCATCTGTTTGGCAGCGCCGAGGATGGCATCGACGGGGCAAGCCTGCAGACACTTGGTGCAGCCAATGCACTCATCTTCCCTGACAAAGGCCACCATGGGGGGTTTCTCAACACCGTTTTCAGCATCCAGAGGTTCAGGCTCTACATCTAACAGATCAGCCAGGGAATTGATGGTGGCCTGCCCACCGGGAGGGCAGCGGTTGATGGCCTCGCCATCGGCAATGGCTTCTGCATAGGGACGGCAGCCCGGAAATCCGCACTGGCCGCACTGGGTCTGTGGCAACAGTTCGTTGACCTGGTCGACAATCGGGTTGCCTTCCACTTTGAACCGGACACTGGCAAAGCCCAGCACCGCCCCGAAAATCAGGGCCAGAATCAGCAAGGCAATAATGGCGTAAACAATGATATCCATGTTGTAACAGCAGTCTCCCTTACAGCTTGATCAGGCCGGTGAATCCCATGAAAGCCAGGGACATCAGCCCCGCACTGATCATGCCGATAGCGGCGCCCCGGAAAGGCACCGGCACATCGGCGGCGGCAATTCGTTCACGCATGGCGGAAAACAGCACCAGTACCAGCGAAAAGCCCATCGCTGCACCAAAGCCGTAGGTGGCGGAATCAACCAGTGAGCTGTCCAGGCGATTACTGTTAAGCAGCGCTACACCAAGCACGGCGCAGTTACTGGTGATCAGAGGCAGGAAAACCCCCAGTACCCGGTGCAGAAGGGGACTGACCTTGCGGACGACCATTTCAGTGAACTGCACTACCACGGCGATCACCAGAATAAAGGCGATGGTCTTCAGAAATTCCAGGCCCAGGGGCACCAGCAGGTATTCATAAGTCAGATAGCTGCAGATGGAGGCCAGGGTCAAAACAAAGGTAGTCGCCAGGGACATGCCCATGGCTGACTCCAGCTTGTTGGACACGCCCATAAATGGGCACAGACCCAGAAACTGCACCAGTACAAAGTTATTTACCAAGATGGCGCTGACTGTAATTAAGATCAGTTCGCTCAGTTGTTCCATTCTATCCTGTCACCTGAAAGCCCCGGATTGCGGGGCATCTACCAAACAGATTGAGAATGACTGTCAATCTGTCAGTTGAAAATGGCTGCGATTATATCTTGAGAGACAAGGTGTTGCATCGTTGAAATGGAGTAACAGGCTGTGACTGGTTGAACAGGGTGAGTCTCCCAGTGGGCTATACAGTTAAAACTCCAAAGTAGCCTATGGATACTGTATGTCTTATTACCCATGCTGCAGGGGTTTGTTGTTTGCTCTGTTGTTCTGCTTTAGTGAGCTGGCTCTTTCTATGTCTTCCTGTGGC
>JBPCXN010000314.1:0-12978 GCA_051008495.1 Endozoicomonas sp.
GCCTTCTGAAGACTATCATCAATCATCTGTCTGATGTGTCCGATGATTCTGACAAGACCTGGCTCCTTTCTGTCACAAAAAGGCTGAAGCGATATACGGATCAAAGACCTGAAAGGTAATTCGATAAGGCTCTTATCTGCTTCCAGACTGCTATGCAACCAGCAAGTTAATTAATGGTTGAAGTAATCCTTTACCCCGAAGCCTCGCGTTATGAACGAATTCGAAAAATCCAAGATATAACGGCAAGCTCTCCTGTGAAATCCCTCTGTGAGGCCTGAGCCATGAGCGAAGCAGTGACCAGAAGCCTTCCATGGTATTGACGTGCACCTCGTAAACTCCGTCCTTGTCATCATCTCGGGCATACTCCCCTTTGCCATGGCAGACAGACTTATGTTTGAAGCCCCAGTCTTCAAGGGAATTATAAATGCTGTATTCATCGGTGTAAGTCTGAGCGCCCTTGGCCACATGCTTCATGATGAAGGGCTTTATTGTGGCTTTCCGAACATTACTTAACATATTGATGATGACCTGACCTCCTCGCTGAATCATCCCCAAAACCGGAGGCTTGTCTTTGGCAAGAGTTCCTCTGCCCGGAGCGCCTTTAAGCCTTCTCTTTCTTGGGGGCCGAGCCAGATTTTTTTAAAGCATCAGGATGTCCCTTGTGACCTGCCACGATGTAAACTTCATCGAACTCCACATCGTCCTCAAGAGTGACGCCAGGCTTTCGTTCAACGACAGTGGTTCGCAATAAGGTCGTCATTGCATGTACGTCACTGGTGCAGAGGTCTAGCTCTTTAGCGATCTGGCTGTTGGAAACATTAAGTCCCATCAGATACAGGCAGGAAATCCAAACCTTGAGAGGCTGATGGTGACCTGCGAAAACGGTGTTAGTCAGGTCATCAAAATAACGGGTGCAATGCTTGCACTGGTAGTGCTGACAGTCGGTTTGCACCGAGTCATGCCCGTTCTTCTTGATATGGCAAGAATCACAGTGAGGGCAATGCACTACCCCATCTGCCCAGCGGTTCTCACGGATCATTTCGAAGCAGTTTGCGTTGCTGACAAGCTCTGAAATTTTGCATAAATTCACTGCGAAACCTGCCAGTCAAGAGATTTGGGTACAGTGTAGTTCAGCAGTCTGGAAGTCGATAAGAGCCTTGGACGTTTGCTTTTTGGCGGACGATTGCTGTCACTTTCCCCGGCATCCTGATCGGCACCTTCCGTAGGGTTGTCTTCTCGGTCATCATCCTTGTCAGGCACATTAGGCCTGATCCTGGGTTTGCCCTTGTGCTTCTTCAAGTGGCGGATCTCTGCCCGAAGCTGTTCGTTCTCTTCGACCAGCTGTTCGATCTGAACGCGCTGCCTCTCGACAGTGTCGAGAAGGTTTTTGACAAATGAACGTAACTGTTCACTGTCTGTACTGGCGAATAGTGAGTCAAGCAGGTGCATACGATGAGAATATACGGAAGGTCAGGTTAACTTTCTTTGACCTGGAGTGGTTGATTTGCCAGTCAATTTTGAGCAGTTACATGTATTTTACCCTTCAGAGCTTGCTCTGTCTGGGTTTCAGGAGATTATTATCGATTTGAAGTCACGGATTCAAGCTATAGTAAAAGTGATAATTAAGCGAACAAAAGGAAAGTCTATGGATGGCATCAATGGGGCATTTGTTCAGCAGGTATCGGCCAAATATGAACAAGTGAGTCAGCTGAAAGAGCATAACTGCAAGTTAGTGCTTTTTAATGGAAAGGTCGTTCAGGCAGGAGAAGAGTTAAATAATCTCCTGAAACGCAACCCCAAAGCCAGAGTGACTCCGCTTAATCACTTTTTTAAAAACCTGAGAGAAAGAAAAGTTACTCAGGCGGATACTGAATCTCTCCTGAAAATTAACGGAATGCTGGATGTACTGATAGAGAAGCAAGAAAAATCCGAGCTATACCATCTCGACCAGCTCGGGATGCTCGGAGCGAAGGGGCTCCTCAAAAAAGCTCTGACGAATGATGATAAAAAGCATGTTAAAGGTCTTGTTTTAGGTGAGTGTACTTACCTGCCAAACTGCACTGCAAAGGCTCAATTCCTCAATAAGAGATTCAGATCACATTACCATGAAAATGAACCTGATAAGGGGTATCAGCGAATGCCGGCAAAGGAAGGTTATGGGCCAGAACTTTCCATTATGTCGGTTCTGTCAGGCAAAAGGCCGATGACACGTCTTGAAGTTAAGAGCTTGTTTGATCCTGACCTTGTTGCATTAACCGATATTCCCGGCATCACTTTTAAAGTCGTTCATGACTCTCTCGAAAATCAGATAACGGGTAATTACCATGTTTATTTTTACCGCTCAGACAGTCGAGACGGCGCTGCCAGAATGGATAAACTAATGAGCCTCTACAATGACAAAATAGCACTGATCGAAAAGCTTAAGTCATCGGGGTACAGTCAAAATCGAGCGGCTTTGTTTTCGGAAGTGAAGTATGGCGCTGATATTGGGCGTGCCTACAATTACAGCGAGCCGGAAATCCAGGAATTTCTGGAGAAAGTCAAAGACATGTTTCGTGATAGTGCAGGATGATGCAGAAAACCCAATGAATAGCGAGAAGGAGGAAGCTCTGACTGGACTTCGGTGTGATGTAGATGTGTTGGATGCCGCGGAGTATTCGGGGGATGTCGTCACGGGAGCGTTCATTGAGCGAATCGCAGAGATATCGACTTCACCCAGCTGTTTTTGCCGGTCGAGTGGCTGGCGCATAGGGAAAAACAGTACCTTTCAGAAACGTCGTTAGCAAGTATGGCTTACAGGGCAATAATTCCAAGGCATTTTGGTTTTCGGACAGGCTCCTAGTGATCAAAAAGCAATAGCGCAAGAATCGGGTGGATTCAGGCCATGGTTCAGGACATAGTGACGGTCTGTCAATTTATAAATGTCCTTGGTGAAATACCGGAATGAATCCATCCAGTTTATTGAGACTGCTATCACTGGCTGCTATCTGGGGCGGCTCCTTTCTGTTTATGCGAATCTGTGCGACAGCCTTAAGTCCGGCAGTGATGATCGAGGCGAGAGTGGGGTTGGCAGCACTATTTTTATTTTTTGTTTCACGCTGGTTGAAAAAAGAAATATCGCTGCCAGCACACTGGAAACATTTCCTGGTAATCGGTTTGTTCAACTCAGCCCTGCCTTTCTTGTTATTTGCCTGGTCGGCCCAGGTTCTAACGGCATCCATGTTATCCATACTGAATGCTACTGCGCCAATATGGGGAGCATTAATCGGTGTGATATTTAAGAAAAGTACGTTGACGGCAAAATCATCCCTTGGGCTGGTGTGTGGTATTTCCGGAGTAACACTGCTGGTCGGCCTGGACCATATTTCGTTTCAGAAAGGAGCGCCACTGGCTATTACTGCAGCTCTGGGGGCTGCACTCAGTTACGGCATCGCAAGCACCTATGCCCGTTCAGCCACCAGTGTTTCTGCTTTTGATAATGCCCATGGCAGTATGTGGGCCGCCACACTGTTGATCATTCCGTTACTCCTCTTTTCTCCGGTAACCAGCCTGCCAGATATCAACATTATAACGGCAGTGGTGCTGCTGGGTGTTCTATGTACAGGTGTCGCCTATTTATTGTACTTCAGGCTGATTGCTGACCTTGGAGCCCCCTCAGCCCTGACCGTTACATTTCTGGTACCGGTCTTTGGTATTCTGTGGGGGTATTTAATACTTGATGAAGCTGTTGGCTGGCATACGGTGACCGGTACGCTGCTGGTCATTGCGGGTACCACTCTGGTTACTGGATTTTCCATAAGAAATTTCTTCAGGGTCAAGGGAGTAAAGAATGTCTGAATCACTATCCGGGCAACAACATTACCAATATGTGGCGAAAGCCATTGCCTATATTCAGCAGCACGCCCAACAGCAGCCTTCACTCAAACAGATCGCTCAGGAGGTGGGACTCAGTGAATATCACTTGCAACGGGTCTTTACCCGCTGGGCAGGCGTTTCTCCAAAACGTTTTCTGCAGTTTCTAACCAAGGAGCGTGCGTTACAGATCCTGAGAGTGTCCGGAGATACTCTCCACGCAGCACTGGACTCAGGCCTGTCAGGCCCCGGCCGGTTACACGACCTGATGATCAGCTGTGAAGCCATGTCACCGGGTGAAATCAAGGCGCTTGGAAAAAACCTTGAAATTGGCTTTGGCCATGCCGACTCCCCTTTTGGCCAGATACTGTTAGGCTGGACACCACGGGGGATATGCTATTTGTCATTTATCGATGATGATGTACGACATCGCCAGCATGAGATGATGCAACAATGGCCGTATGCTTCTTTTCAGTGTAATGATAGTGAAGCTTTGGCCATTTCCAATCAGATTTTTGCGCCACATCACAAAGCCAAAAAAATACACCTGATGGTTCAGGGAACCAACTTCCAGCTAAAAGTTTGGGAGGCACTGCTTAGTACCCAGCCCGGTCAGTTAGTATCCTATTCCAGACTGGCAGAGCTTGCGGGTTCCTCTAAAGCCCAGCGGGCTGTCGGTAGCACTCTGGCTAATAATTCTATTGGCTGGTTGATTCCATGTCATCGTGTGATTCGGGGAACTGGAGAGTTTGGCCGATATCGCTGGGGCACTGACAGAAAACTTGCCATGCAGGGTTGGGAGGCCTGTCATTATCGCAGTTGAATTTGTCTAAAACCTGCAAAACTATTAAAAGCCTTAAACCTTCCCCCTATACCTGCCCCTAATCGTCCAGACACAAAAAAGCCTGAAGTGCTTATTAACGCTTCAGGCTTAGTCGTTCTTGGTACCGGTGGGCGGACTCGAACCGCCACGCCCGCAAAGGCGGGGGATTTTGAATCCCCTATGTCTACCAATTCCATCACACCGGCAAATCTGGTGAAGCAGGGCTGCTTCAGATGTCGCCGTAGTATACCCAAGCGAATCTGGTTTTCAAGATGGTATTTAATGCCTTGTCTGCTCAAACCCGGATTTTCTTGACCGGCCACAGCGATAAGTACATACAAGGGATAAGCAGCAGGAGGAGGGCTGCTAGAGAACCACCACCAGTTTCGGGTGGCTTATCCTGCCTGACACTCCCACTGTTTTGCAGTATCCTTGCCGACCTTTATCGCAAGCATTCTGATTCCGCCCTCTATGCAAGTCAGTGATTTTGATTTTGATCTGCCCGATGAGCAGATCGCCTGTTTCCCTTCCGAGGAGCGAACAGGCAGCCGCCTGCTGGGGCTTGATGGACCCACAGGCGCCATTACGCACCGGCAGTTTACGGATATTGAAGAGCTGCTGCAGCCCGGCGACCTGCTGGTAATGAACAATACCCGGGTGATCCCGGCACGCCTTTATGGTCGTAAAGGGACGGGCGGCAAGCTCGAGATTCTTGTTGAGCGTGTGCTGGAAGAGCGCAGGGTTCTGGCCCACATCCGTTCCAGTAAATCCCCCAAACCCGGTAGCCGGGTTTTTCTCGCCGATGACCAGATAACTGCGGAAGTAACTGGAAGAGAAGGGGCATTGTTCCTGATCGATTTTGATCAACCGGTTCTGCCGCAGCTGGAAGAACACGGTCATATGCCGCTGCCTCCCTATATTGACCGGGATGACAGCAGTGCCGACCGTCTGCGTTACCAGACCGTTTTTGCCGAAAAAGACGGTGCGGTTGCAGCGCCCACGGCCGGGCTGCATTTTGACGAAGCCATGCTGGAGAGGCTGGAAAGGAAAGGTATCCGCAAAGCATTTGTGACTCTGCATGTGGGGTCTGGCACCTTTCAGCCTGTCCGGGTCGAGAATATAGACGACCATGTGATGCATTCGGAATACATCGAAGTTTCCGAAGAGGTCTGTCAGGCCGTGCGTGAAACTCGTGCCCGGGGTGGCAGGGTTGTCGCCGTGGGAACAACCAGTGTGCGCAGCCTGGAGTCGGCCTCCGGCAGTGGTGAAATCCAGCCGTTCACCGGGGATACCGATATTTTTATCTATCCCGGCTACCAGTTCCGGTCCGTGGACTGCATGGTTACCAATTTCCATTTGCCACAATCTACGCTGCTGATGCTGGTCAGTGCTTTCTCAGGGCGGGAAGCCATTCTGTCTGCATACAATGAGGCGGTCAGGGAAGGTTATCGATTCTTCAGCTATGGCGATGCCATGTGGCTGACGCGCAGGGATTGAAATCCGGTTGTTAAGACCCCATTACCTGATATTGCATTATATAAGGACACTCGTTCTTCATTAAGCCCGGGACATGGAAGTGCTTTGCCGTCATTTATCGGGTACAGCATTTTAAGATGCGGGCATGAGAATGAGACACCTTGATCGAGAAGGTTTATGAGTAGAGAAGAATGCTTCATGCAGTTCGAGCAGCTGGCGACAGACGGCGAAGCTCGACGAGGTCGCCTGACTTTCCCGCGGGGCACTGTTGAGACGCCCTGTTTCATGCCAGTGGGTACTTACGGTACGGTCAAGGGCATGATGCCGAAAGACATCAAGGAGATCGGTGCCGAAATCATCCTGGGCAACACATTTCACCTGATGTTGCGCCCGGGTACGGAGATCATCAAGGAACACGGTGACCTGCATGACTTTAATCAGTGGGATGGTCCTATATTGACCGACTCCGGCGGTTTCCAAGTGTTCAGCCTGGGCGATCTGCGCAAAATCACGGAAGAGGGCGTGTCTTTCCGTTCACCAGTCGATGGTTCTCCCGTTTTCCTGAGCCCGGAAATCTCCATGCAGGTTCAGAAAGACCTGGGTTCCGACATTGTCATGATCTTTGACGAATGTACGGACGGGGAAGCCACTGAAGACGAAGCCAGGGAATCCATGGAGCTGTCCCTGCGTTGGGCGGCGCGTTCCAAAGCAGCTCATGGCGACAGCCCTTCTGCCCTGATCGGCATTATCCAGGGTGGGATGTTTGAGCATCTGCGCGACCGCTCTCTGGAAGGACTGGCCGAAGTAGGCTTTGATGGTTATGCCATTGGTGGCCTGTCTGTCGGTGAGAGCAAACAGGACATGATGCGAATCCTGTCCCATACCACACCGAAGATCCCCCAGGGTTATCCCCGATACCTGATGGGTGTCGGTAAGCCGGAAGATATTGTCGAGGCGGTTCGTCGTGGTGTGGACATGTTCGACTGTGTCATGCCTACCCGTAACGCCCGGAATGGACACCTGTTTACCGACGAAGGCGTGATCAAGATTCGAAATGCGGCGCACAAGCGGGACGCTAGTCCTTTGGAAAAAGACTGTGACTGCTATACTTGCCGAAATTTTAGTCGCGCCTACCTGCACCACCTGGACAAATGTGGTGAAATTCTGGGCTCCATGCTCAATACCATCCATAACCTGCGTTATTACCAGCGGGTCATGGCCGGTTTGCGAGAGGCCATTGAACAGGGTAAATTGGATGCCTTTGTGACTGAGTTCTACCAGAAACGTGGGCAGCCAGTGCCGGCACTGGGCTGATATCCGTCAGCTGGAAGTTGTTTTTTTCATGTTTTTTCAGTGGCGTGGCGATTACACGCCCTGGCAGTGAAAACTGTTTTACAACCTAAAATACATCAAGGAGTTTTTAATGATCCCATTCATCAGTCAGGCTTATGCCGAGGGCGCAGCAGGCCCAGCTGGACCAGGTGTCATGGGTCAGCTGATCATGCTGGGTGGCTTTGTGCTGATTTTCTGGCTGCTGATCTGGCGTCCACAGTCCAAGCGGGCCAAGGAGCACAAGAACCTGATCGGCAACATGACCAAGGGCGATGAAGTGGTAACCACCGGTGGTATTGTCGGCAAGGTCACCAACACCACTGACGAGTTCATCACCCTGCAGGTGGCGGACAATATTGAACTGAACTTCCAGAAAGCTGCTGTCGCTGCCGCGTTACCCAAGGGAACGATCAAGGCGATTAAGTGATAATAATGAAGTGCCGGAAATCCAGAGGGTTCCCGGTCTTTTTTCTGGAGAAACGGATTGTGCCTGTCCCCAAGGTACTTCACATTGATATCAGGAACCGGTGAGCCATGCTCAATCGATACCCCCTGTGGAAAAACCTGCTGATAGCGTTGATTGTGGCGCTGGGTGCTATTTACGCACTGCCTAACCTTTACCCTGATGACCCGGCGATCCAGATTTCCGGCGCCAGTTCTTCCAGGAGTATTGATGAGTCTGTCCTGCAGCGTTCCCAGGCTGTGCTGGAAAAATCCGGCATAACAGTTAAAGCCAGCGAGAGTGACGAGAGCGCGGCGCTCATTCGTCTGCAGCAGGCTGACCAGCAACAGCTGGCCAGATCCATTGTCAAGGACGCTCTTGGCGACGACTACGTTGTTGCTCTTAACCTGGCGCCCACTACGCCAGACTGGTTGACCTCCATTGGCGCCTACCCCATGAAACTGGGTCTGGACCTTTCTGGTGGTGTGCACTTCCAGCTGGAAGTGGATACAGCCCGTGCGGTGAAAACCAGGCTGGATATCGCCAATACCGAAATTCGAACACTGCTGCGTACAGAAAGGCTGCGTTATCGCACCATGCCTGAGCGTGCCGACGGCGCCCGCCAGCTGGCCTTCCTGGATGAGGAAACCCGCGATAAGGCCAGAAGCCGAATTGCCAGGGAATTCCCAGATCTTCTGCTGGAAAGCGAAGAGCAGGGCGAGCGTTATGTGGTGACCTATCGCTTCTCTGAAGCCCAGATTCGTGAGCTGGAAGATTACGCAGTACGACAGAACCTGACCACTGTCCGCAACCGTGTTGACGAGCTGGGTGTTTCCGAGCCTATGGTGCAGCGCCAGGGTCGTAACAATATTGTGGTGGAGCTGCCTGGCGTTCAGGATACCGCTGAAGCCAAGCGTATCCTTGGTAAGACAGCGAACCTGGAATTCCGTCTGGAAGCTGGCACTAATGCCGCCCGAACAAGTACGGAGTCATTTGATTTCCGCGACGAGCGTCGTCCTTCGGCAGCCCTGGAACGGGATATCATTATCACCGGTGACCAGGTTTCCAGTGCTCAGTCCAACTTCGACTCCGAGTCAGGCCAGCCGCAGGTCAACATCAATCTGGATAACCGTGGCGGTCAGTTGATGAACCGCGCCACCCGCAACAATATTGGGCGTAACATGGCGGTGCTGTTCATCGAACAGAAGCCGTTTACCCGTACAGAAACCCGCATTGTTGATGGTGAGCAGGTTCAGGTAGAAGTGCCGAGCTTCCGTGAAGAGAGGCGCATTATCAGTCTGGCGACCATTCAGTCCGCTCTTGGCAACCAGTTCCGTATCACCGGTCTGGATTCCGTTGGTGAGGCGTCAGAACTTGCACTGCTACTGCGTGCAGGCTCCCTGGCCGCACCCATGCACTTCGTCGAAGAGCGTACTGTCGGACCAAGCCTCGGTGCAGAGAACATCAAGATGGGCGTAGATTCTACCCTGATGGGGCTGGGTCTGGTCGTGATGTTCATGATCATTGTTTATCGTGTGTTTGGTCTGATGGCCAATATTGCCCTGTCCATCAACCTGATGTTGCTGGCTGCGGTAATGAGCCTGTTCGGCGCCACCCTGACCATGCCGGGTATTGCCGGTATCGTATTGACGCTGGGTATGGCTGTAGACGCCAATGTTCTGGTGTTTTCCCGGATAAGGGAGGAGATCAGGGCGGGACGACCGGTGCAGCGTGCCATCCATGATGGTTATGACCGTGCTTTCGTTTCTATCTTCGACGGTAACATCACTACATTGCTGGTGGGTGTTATCCTGTTTGCGGTGGGAACCGGTCCGATCAAAGGTTTTGCAGTGACACTGTCCATCGGTATCATCACGTCCATGTTTACCGCCATCGTGGTGACTCGTTCGCTGGTGAATCTTGTTTACGGCGGTCGTCGTGACCTGAAGAAGCTGAGCATCTGAGGACAGCACCATGAGTGATAAGACAGACGAAAAAATCATCAACTTCATGCGGCTGCGCTCTTTTGCCACAGTGCTGTCGCTTATACTTCTGGCCGGTTCCGTGCTTTCCCTGGTCACCAAGGGTATTAACTGGGGGCTGGATTTTACCGGAGGTACGCTGATCGAGGTGGTTTATGACCGTCCCATCAGTTCCGAAGAGATCCGTAACCAGCTGAGCGAAGAAGATTATACGGATGCTGTCGTGCAGGAGTTCGGTTCCGCGCAGGATATGCTGATTCGAATCCCGGGTGATGACCCGGCGTTGGGTAACCAAATTGCCAATCTGCTGGGCTCAAAGCACGATGGCACCGTAGAGGTAAAACGGGTTGAGTTTGTTGGCCCCCAGGTCGGTGAGCGACTGAGGGAGCAGGGCGGGTTGGGCATGCTGATGGCGCTTGGCCTGGTCATGCTCTACATTGCCTTCCGCTTCCAGTTCAAGTTCTCGGTGGGGGCGGTTGGCGCACTGGCCCACGACTCCATCATAGTCCTTGGTATGTTCTCCGCCCTGCAGCTGCAGTTCGACCTGACGGTTCTGGCTGCAATCCTGGCGGTTGTGGGTTACTCCCTGAACGATACCATTATCGTTTATGACCGTATCCGGGAGAACTTCCGCAAGCGCAGGAGAGGCGAGCCGGAAGAAGTTATTAATGTGTCCCTGACCCAGACTCTGGGGCGAACGTTGGCAACTTCCGGTACCACCTTGATGGTACTGCTGGCGCTGTTCCTGTTCGGAGGTGAGATGATCAACAACTTTGCTTCTGCATTGATTGTTGGTATTGGTGTGGGTACATACTCTTCTATCTACATCGCATCCAACCTGCTGCTGTACATGAACATCAGTCGTGAAGATTTGCTGGTGCCAGTGAAAGAAGACGAAGAGGATGGCCGACCCTGAGATTGGTCTCAGGTCAGTCAAAAACGTTGAGTGACGGGGCGACAGCCCCGTATGTTTGACAACTCCAGGCGCTTCAGCGCTTTTATAGAATTGACTTGATTCGTAGATAAAAACAGGGGTGGGCCTGTGGTGGCTGCCCCTTACAGCTCTCCGTGCATTGCCTTAATGCCTTTTGTTCGATATTGAGACAATTCTCAACTAAGGCGTCGAACTTTCCCCATGTCTTAGCCCGGATATTTCATAAACATGCTCCCGACTCTCGCTTGCCCCTTGTCGCCTCAGGAAAGTTTGGCTCGGTCGACCGTACTCCCCGGTACGGCGCTCCCTCACCAAATTCCCTGAGACAACAAGGTTCTGCGCGATAGCCGGGGCAGTTCATGAAACATCCGGGTTAGAGGAGAGTTGATGACACCCAGTTATAGACAATAACGAGAAGCATCATGGAAGTGAAAGATAAGAAGGTTTCGACAAGTGCTTTAGCCAAGTCCATGTCTATGACTGGCAAAGAACTGTTCAGCAAAATGGAAGGTGCAGGTTGGATCGTGCGGCAGGAAGAGGCCTGGCAGCTAACGGAAAAAGGGAAGGCTAAAGGCGGCGAGTACACCAATCATCCTAAATACGGCACATACATTGTATGGCCAGAACTGGTCGGTGCTTTTGATGAGGGCGAAAGCAAGCCTGACACCAAGGCTGTTCTCAGCTCCAGCGCATTAGGCAAAAAAAACGATTTAACTGCTCAGAAAATGAACGCTTTATTTTCAGAGTTGGGGTGGGTTAAAAAAGCACTGAAAGGCTGGAATCTGACGCCCCAGGGTGAAGCAATGGGTGGTGTGCAGAGAGAGGATATCGTTCTGGTGTACCCTATGTCTGCTGGCCAGAAATCATCCTGAAAACTAAAGCTTTTTCCCTGTCCCTGAAAGAAGTCAAAGGTGATTTGTCCCACGCTATTGGTTTAGGTGCTGATAAAGACTCCGAAGCAGAAGGCTTCCGCGATAAGTTCCCAGCCAAGCTCCGTACTGCCGACGGCCATATGGTGCGATCAAAAGCTGAGATGCTAATTGATAACTGGCTGTATATGGCTGAAATTGTCCATGCTTACGAGCGTAAGCTGCCCATCGAGGAAGATGTTTACTGTGATTTTTATATCCCTACTGGCAAGGTTTATATCGAATACTGGGGCTATGAGAATGATGAGAAATATCTGAATCGGAAAGAAAAGAAACTTCAGATTTATAAAAAATACGGCTTCTCTTTAATTGAATTAAACGATGAGGATGTAAAAAATCTGGATGATATCTTGCCTCGCCTGTTACTGAAGTTTGGTGTTCAGACATATTGATGGTTTGGGAGGGTTTTGCCCTCCCAGTTATCAGCTTGGCGCAAGTTCTATAACTGAGTAGCCCTAGTTCACCTGGTTAAGAATCAGCTTGAAATCAAAAGATCAGAAATAGCCAGTCTTTCTCAATACACAACGAAAGTCGTTAGAGAAAGTTATAATGACGGAGTTGGTGAGCTGGTTGAGATTAAGCACTTGCTTGAAGATGAACTTAAAGGTTCGGAACAGGGTAAGCAATTGCCTTTAAAGACAAAATAAATAAAAGGAAAGAATTCTCTCCTTTTATTAGACTCCTGAAAGGTTAAAACCACAGGCTTTAGCGATGACGGTTACCACCGTGATGTCGTTTCCGATAAGCAGGGAGCTGGCAGAGCGTTTCCTCTCGGTGCATAGGGAGCCAACAGAGGAAAGACGGTGCTGCACCATCACGTTAAGTCGATGTCGATTGTTGGGTCTCTGGGCTTTCCAATCATGGGGAGGTCGAGATTGTCTTTAACGCGTCTTTGACGCGTATCCGGCCTTTCAGTCCGTCATACGAACCCACCGGCTTTAGTCGGTGGTTGTTGAGTTAATGGTTATGTTGTGTGCAAAATGAAAGATCTGACCCCACTCACCTTGCCTTTTTGGTTATGACCACCTCCCGTTTCCGACAGCTCAGGGTCATAAGATACTTTAACTAACTCATCCATGATTCAGCTATTCCCTAAAAGATGAATAATACCAAACAAATTTCGACTTTTTTGATGCTGGAAATTTCAAGACGAAACCGCCCGCTCTGCTCAAACAGAGTATTAATTTAATCTATCAACCCTCTTTACA
>JBPCXN010000315.1:0-41913 GCA_051008495.1 Endozoicomonas sp.
TGTTATCGACCCATGCCGTCAGCGACAAAAGGACGAATGCGCTTGAGCATTTCCTTGAAGCATTTGGGGTTGCCGCAGACAACCTGGTTCTTGTCCAGGAAATCATGGCCGCCCATAAAGTCGCTGCACAAGCCGCCAGCTTCCTGAATCAGCAGTGCTCCTGCGGCCATGTCATAGTTTTTCAGGCCGAACTCCCAGAAGGCATCCAGACGGCCACAGGCAACATAGGCCAGGTCCAGGGATGCTGCGCCAGCACGGCGAATGCCGGCAGTGTCGCCCAGGACAGCGCGCATCATATTCAGGTAGCCGTCAATGTAGTTCAGGTTGTTGCCGGAGAAAGGAATGCCGGTACCGATCAGGGCGCCTTCCAGACTGCGGCGATCGCTGACCCGGATGCGTTTGCTGTTCAGGGTGGCGCCGTGACCGCGGCTGGCGCAGAAGACTTCATCCTTCAGGGGGTCAAGCACCACAGCGTGCTCCATTCTGCCGCGATACTGGCAGGCGATGGAGATGGCGAATTGAGGAATGCCACGAATGTAGTTGGTGGTTCCGTCCAGGGGATCAATAATCCAGAGGTAGTCCTTACCTTCGCCCTTGCCTTCAATGTGGCCGGACTCTTCACCGAAAAAGCCGTGGTCCGGGTAGGCTTTACGCAGGCCGTTGATGATGAGCTTTTCGGAAGCCTGGTCTACCTCCGTAACAAAATCATTTCTGTCTTTCGCTTGAACCTTGAGGTTTTCAAGGTCCTGATAAGCATGAACAATAATTTCTGCGGCCTGGCGAGCAATTCGCAGGGCCATGTTCACCATGGGTTGCATAGGCTGGACTACGTCTGAACTGTGAAAGATCGAACATGAAGAAGTGGCCTGTCAGTCTGCTGCAGATCTTGTGCTGCAGGGGCTGAGCCTCCCCGGAAAAGTCGTTGTCGACCCAGGTTTCATGTCTGTATGGAAAAAAGCCGGAGGATTATAACAGAAGAATCCGGCTGCTGTTCATACTTTGTTGCGCTTTCAGGTAAACTTTCCGGTTTTCAGTCTGCTGCAACAGGTTCTTCGCAGCTGTGCTTAGAGGTTTACATTTGTGACTAGTTCCCCGGCAAGTGCCATAAAAAGCCCCCTGGAGAATATCTCCATTGTGCTGATCAATACGACCCACCCGGGCAATATCGGGGCAGCGGCAAGGGCGATGAAAACCATGGGGCTGAGTCGCCTGACCCTGGTCGAGCCGGCTGAATTTCCTTCCGGGCAGGCTACGGCAATGGCCTCTGGAGCGGATGATGTTCTGGCTAATGCCAGAGTGGTTTCCACCCTGGATGAGGCGCTTGCAGATTGCCACTTCGTTGTTGGTACCAGTGCCCGGGTTCGAGGGGTGTCTCTTGAGCTGGTTGAGCCGAAAGCCTGTGCCAGTCAGATTGTTTCGGAGGCCGGTAATGGTGGAGTGGCGCTGGTGTTTGGTCGAGAAGATCGAGGCCTGACCAATGAAGAGTTGCGCCGCTGCCATATGCAGGTGCATATCCCCACTAACCCTGACTTCAGCTCCCTGAATCTTGGTGCCGCTGTACAGGTCATGGCTTATGAACTGCGGATGACAGAGCTGGCACTGCAGGGCGGGGTGGAGCTGCCCAGTCCGCGCCGGCATGACCTGGCCACTCAGGAAGATATGGAACGCTATTATCAGCACCTGCATGAGACGCTGGTCGAAATAGGCTTTCTTGAACACAGCAGTCATGAGAAGATCATGGCGAAGCTGCGACGGATGTATGGGCGAATTCGGCCTGACAGGGTGGAGCTCGGCATTCTGCGCGGCATTCTTTCTGAAACCAGCAGGGTTGCGAATAAACAGCCTTGAGTGGCGGGTGTCGTTGTTTTTGGTTTGTGCAAAAGAACGGCACATCTATAAAAAAGAGTACTGACAGATCCAGCTATGTTTGAACGACTCAAAGAAGACATCAGAACCGTTATGGAGCGTGACCCGGCAGCCCGCGGCACCTTCGAGGTTCTTACCAACTATCCCGGTTTGCATGCACTGTTACTGCATCGTGTGGCGCACAAGCTGTGGAAGTCTGGCTGGTGTTGGTTTGGTCGGTCATTATCCACTTTCAGTCGCTGGCTGACCGGGATTGAAATTCATCCCGGTGCAACAATCGGGCGTCGTTTCTTCATTGACCACGGCATGGGTGTTGTGGTGGGTGAAACAGCTGTTATTCATGACGACGTGACGCTTTATCATGGCGCAACACTGGGGGGGACTTCGCCGAACAAAGGCAAGGATCATCCTTCTAACCAGGGCAAGCGTCACCCAACCCTTCATGATGGTGTGGTTGTTGGAGCCGGTGCCCGGATCCTGGGGCCTTTTACTGTGGGCGAGGGGGCGAAGATTGGTTCTAATGCTGTGGTGGTAAAAGAAGTGCCACCCGGCGCTACCGTTGTTGGTATCCCAGGCCGGATAGTCAAGCGTCGGGAAGAGATTGATCCACGACACCAGGCCATGGCTGAAAAAATGGGCTTCGATGCCTATGCCGTGACAGAGGGTATGCCTGACCCGACTTCCCATGCCATAACCGCCATGATCTCTCATTTGCATGCGGTGGACACCCGGATTGAAGAGTTGTGCAAGGCTCTGGAAAAGCGAGGACTGGACTGCAATCTCAATCCTCTGCCCGAATTGAACGACGAGGATTTCGCTGCCCTTAACAGTGATGAGCCGGATAAAGCCGCTTCCTCTGTTTGATGCCTTTGCTTGCAGCGGACTTTCATCCTGAAACAGTTTGAGAGTCCGCGGCTCTGACTTTTTCTACTCGCCTTTGTCGCTCTCTTTCTCTTTTTCTTCTACTTCCTCTGTTTGATGTTGTGAGGCAGGGAAGTTGGAAGTGTTGGTTCCGTGCTTGACAGGAGTTAGAGTGGCCTCAATGGCAACGAAGTAACCTTGAGCTGTTGTATGAATCAGTTACCAAAAGAGATGCGTGGCATAGTACTCACCGGGCACGGTGGGTTTGAGAAACTTGAAGTGCGGACAGAGCTTTCTGTTGCCCTGCCCAGGGAGAATGAAGTACTTGTCCGGGTTGCTGCTGCCGGCGTTAATAATACCGATATCAACACCAGAACGGCGTGGTATTCAAAAGCGGGTGCAGCCAGTGAGGATGCGAGCTGGTCAGGTGAGGCCATCCAGTTTCCCCGTATCCAGGGCGCTGATGTCTGTGGATATATTGTTGCTGTCGGCAAAGGTGTTGATGAAAATCGAATGGGTGAAAGGGTATTGATTGAACCCTGTATCAGGGAAGTGAATGGCAAGGTTCTGGATCAGCCCTGGTACTTTGGCTCTGAGTGCGATGGTGGATTTGCAGAATTTACCGTTGTGGATTCCAGGCATGCTTACAAAGTTGATAGTGCGTACAGTGATATTGAGCTGGCCTCCTTTCCCTGCTCATACTCTACAGCTGAAAACCTGCTCACCAAATCGAATGTCTCTGTCGGTAATTCAGTGCTTGTAACCGGAGCGTCCGGTGGTGTTGGTTCCGCAGTGATACAGCTGGCCAAAGCCAGGGGCGCGAATGTCATTGCTTTAACCAGTCCGGCAAAAGCTGTCGATATCCTGGAGCTTGGCGCTTCAAGAACCCTGTCCCGGAATGAAAGTATTGCTAAGGCGTTAGGGAAAAACAGTGTTGATGTTGTTGTGGATCTGGTGGCAGGAGAGCAGTGGCCAGATCTTCTCGATGTTCTGAAGCCCGGTGGTCGTTATGCAGTGGCTGGTGCAATTGGTGGTCCGCTGGTTGAACTGGATGTCAGAACGCTCTATTTGAAAGATCTGAGTCTGTTTGGTTGTACGGTTCTGGAGCCGCAGGTCTTTGCCAACCTGGTGCGGCGTATAGAATGCGGTGACATCAAACCGGTTGTGGCGCATACATTCCCTCTCGAGCAGATAGTCGAAGCGCAGGAAGTATTCTTGTCAAAACAGCATATTGGCAAAATCGTTCTGTCTGTTTGTGACGATTGAGTCACGCAAGCATCAGTCTTGAAATGCTCATGGCTGCAGGGTCGGTAGGCGGTCCTTGGCTCCGGTGTGTGTAATGCTGCTTTCTATCTTCGGGGTGGGTGACTCTGCTAAAGGACTTGTATAGAATAGCGATCTGTTATATGTCCTGGCTTTCAGGTTTTGTAACTCCAAGGCTTTTGTTTGCCGTTTTCTGAAGGTCACAGGTCTGTGTCTTCTCCCCCCTTAATTTCGCTCCCTGTTCTATCCTTTGAATAATACTTGACTGTTTTTATCAGGTATTTCATAATTCGCCCGAAAGCTGATGCCAGAACGTCTTTTCACGACTGGCCAGGCTGCAAGGCGGTTCAACGTCAAACAGAACTGCCTTACCGGCAATACAGAGTGTTCCAGATGATGCCTGTATACCGATTAAAGACGAGTTTCGAAGCCTTTAAGGGTGGGTGCCGGGTGTTGCCGGTTTGTTCGGAGTGAGATGCCAACATGCGATTGACTACCAAGGGACGCTACGCCGTAACCGCCATGTTGGACCTGGCACTGCATGCAGGCCCCGGGCCGGTGGCGCTGTCAGATATTTCCGAACGCCAGGGTATTTCACTTTCCTACCTTGAGCAGTTGTTCTCCCGGTTGCGTCGTAACGAACTGGTTTGCAGTATCCGGGGGCCGGGAGGTGGCTATCTCCTGAGCCGGGACGCCGGAGAGATCTATGTGGCTCAGGTCATTGATGCAGTCAACGAATCGGTGGATGCCACTCGCTGTCATGGCAGCAACGCCTGCCAGCAGGGAGCCAAGTGTCTTACCCATCATTTATGGCATGACCTCAGTCAACAGATTCATGAATTTCTTGGCAACATCAGTCTTGCAGATCTGGTGGCCAAACGAGAAGTGCAGAATGTCGCCATCCGCCAGGATGAGCAGCAGGGCCTTGAAAAAAACAGCGTAATCAGCAGCCTCCTCTAGCGGGAAACAGTTGCGGATTGCAGGGACATAACAGTCTTGAGCGTGAACAACGCCTGAAGCGTGAACAGCGCCTGGAGATGTACGGGATGAAGCTACCTATTTACCTTGATTACTCAGCAACGACGCCGGTTGATCCCCGTGTTGCCGAGAAAATGAGCCAATGCCTGATGTCAGATGGCAATTTTGGTAACCCCGCATCCCGTTCCCATGTGTTCGGCTGGAAAGCTGAAGAGGCTGTAGAAGACGCTCGTCGCAATGTTGCCGACCTGCTGAATGCCGATCCTCGCGAGATTGTCTGGACTTCCGGCGCGACTGAATCCGACAACCTTGCCATCAAAGGTGTGGCGCATTTCTACAGCAAGAAAGGCAAGCACATTATTACTTCCAGAATCGAACACAAAGCGGTTCTGGACACCTGTCGTCAGCTTGAGCGTGAAGGGTTTGAAATCACCTATCTGGATCCAGGCGCCGATGGCCTGATTCAGCCGCAGCAGGTTCAGGAAGCGCTTCGTGAAGACACCATCCTGGTCAGCCTGATGCATGTTAACAACGAAATTGGCGTTGTTAATGATATTGCCGCCATCGGCGAAATTACCCGGGCCAACAAGGTGCTTCTTCATGTTGATGCCGCCCAGAGCGCCGGCAAGCTGCCCATCGATATGGATACCATGAAAGTGGACCTGATGTCCCTTTCCGCTCACAAAATGTATGGCCCGAAAGGCATTGGCGTTCTTTATGTACGACGCAAGCCAAGGGTCCGCATCGAAGCACAGGTTCATGGTGGAGGCCATGAGCGTGGCATGCGTTCAGGCACCCTGGCGACTCACCAGATTGTCGGAATGGGTGAAGCCTGTCGTGTTGCCCGTGAAGATATGGCTGCCGATAACGAACACAGCATGCGCCTGCGCCAGCGTTTCCTGAACAATCTGTCTGACATGGAAGAAGTTCATGTTAACGGCAGCCTGGAGCAGCGTGTAGCGGGCAACCTGAATATCAGTTTCGCCTTTGTTGAAGGTGAGTCGCTCATTATGTCTCTGAAAGACATCGCAGTTTCTTCCGGGTCTGCCTGCACATCCGCCAGCCTTGAGCCCTCCTATGTATTGCGCGCCCTGGGAGTGACTGATGAGCTGGCACACAGTTCCCTGCGCTTCAGCTTTGGACGTTTCACCGCACCGGAAGATGTGGATTATGCCTCTTCTCAGGTACGACAGGCCGTAGAAAAACTGCGTGAGCTGTCGCCCCTGTGGGACATGTACAAGGACGGTGTGGACCTGAGTCAGGTTCAGTGGGTTGCGCACTAATACAGATTTGGGACGGAGGACAGGATCATGGCATACAGTGAAAAGGTCATAGACCATTACGAGAATCCTCGTAATGTAGGCAAACTGGACGACAACTCAGGAAATGTCGGTACCGGTATGGTAGGCGCACCCGCCTGTGGTGATGTGATGCGTCTGCAGATTCAGGTCAGTGATGAAGGTGTTATTGAAGACGCCCGTTTTAAAACCTACGGCTGTGGATCAGCCATCGCTTCCAGCTCGCTGGCCACCGAGTGGATGAAGGGCAAGACCCTGGAAGAAGCGGAAGATATCAAGAACACGGATATTGCAGAAGAGCTGGCGCTGCCGCCAGTGAAAATACACTGCTCCGTACTGGCGGAAGACGCCATCAAGGCAGCCATCAGCGATTATCGTACCAAGAAGGATCAGCCGGGCGAAACCGCCGCCTGATGATCCCGGCGATTGAAGGAGTCTTTCATGGCGATCACCATGACCGATGCCGCAGCCCGGCATGTGAAGGATCAACTGAAAAAACGTGGCAGAGGGGTCGGGGTTCGCGTCGGAGTGCGCACTTCCGGATGCTCTGGCATGGCTTATGTCCTGGAATTTGTGGACCAGAAAGCTGAAGATGATCTGGTGTTCAAGAGCCATGACCTGGAGATCCATTCTGACGAGAAGAGCCTGGTTTACCTCAACGGCACCGAGCTGGATTTCGTCAAGGAAGGGTTGAACGAAGGCTTTCAGTTCAATAACCCTAATGTCGCCAGTGAGTGCGGCTGCGGCGAGAGCTTTAACGTTTAACTGGCTTCACCAGTGCCCGGAGAGATTCCTCTCCGGTTTTTTTTGTCTTTCGTATTCCTGGTACTCCGTCCCGCTGCAAATGGTAGGTTCAGCGGAAGCCAGAGCCTTCAGGACAAGGCGCAACTGCGCTGGAATACCGGGTGTCTTTCAAGTAGTTGTAACGCTGGGCTGGAGGCCCTGGTTTTCGCCCTGCGGGTGGGACACGCAGACTGGCTCGTAAAACGGCCATCTGACAGCGTCAGACTTGATTGACATAGAATAACTATGCCTGCACAAGTCTGTCTTGCATATGACCGTTTTACGAGCCACTGAACCTGTCATATGCAGGGGGACGGAGTACTACTGTGGTCGAGATAACAAAGAACTTCTTCGAACTGTTCCAGATTCCTGTCGCCTGTCATGTGGACTCGGCCCTGTTGGCTGGAAAATACCGGGAGCTCCAGAAAGCAGTTCACCCGGATCGCTTTGCGGGTGAAAGCGAGCGGCAGCAAAGGTTGTCAATTCAGTATGCCGCTTATGTTAATGAGGGCTATGAAACCCTGAAATCGCCTCTTAAACGCTCTCTCTATCTGCTGAAGATGGCCGGTAACCCGGTGAACCTTGAAAGCAATACCGTTATGGATCCGGGATTCCTTATGGAGCAGATGGAACTTCGGGAGTCCATGAGTGAACTGCGTGACAGTAAAGACCCGGAAGAAGAGCTGGAGCGTTTGATAGAATCCGTTGACAAGGGTATTGATGGCCTGCATCAACAGTTTGAACGACACTGGCAGGCTGGTGATGAAGCTGGCCTGGATGCTGCCGAAGCGCTTGTTCGCAAGATGCAATTCATGGTAAAGCTGGCGGCCGAACTGGAACAGCTGGAATCCGAACTTCTGGATAACTGAACAATCTGGCTTTGGCTGAACATGTCAATTGCAGGCAAACGGAGTATATATGGCATTACTTCAGATATCTGAACCGGGACAGGCTCCTGAACCACACCAGGGCAAGCTGGCGGTAGGTATTGATTTAGGCACCACCAACTCCCTGGTGGCAGCCGTACGTTCAGGCTCTGTGGAGACCCTGCCCGATGCAGAAGGTCGTCACATCCTGCCATCGATTGTGCGTTTTACTGAAACCGGTGTAGAGATCGGCCGTCAGGCCCGGCAGCATGCGGTGGATGATCCGCTGAATACGATTGTTTCCGTCAAGCGGCTGATGGGGCGTGGTCTTGATGATCTGGAGACTCTGGGTGGCGTTATGCCGTACGAGTTCTGCAATTCAGAGAGCGACATGCCGTTGATTCAGACCCGTCGTGGACCGGTCAGTCCGGTCGAGGTGTCGGCTGAAATTCTCCGGAGCCTGGCTGCGCGTGCCAGTGAAACCCTGGGTGGGCCTGGTGCGGAACTGGATGGTGCAGTGATCACCGTTCCAGCTTATTTTGATGAGTCCCAGCGACAGGCAACAAAAGATGCCGCCAGGCTTGCCGGATTGAGCGTCTATCGTCTTCTTAATGAGCCCACGGCGGCGGCTGTGGCCTATGGCCTTGATGAAGGTGCAGAGGGTGTCATTGCTGTTTATGACCTGGGTGGTGGTACCTTTGATATTTCCATTCTGCGTTTGCAGAAAGGCGTGTTCGAAGTCATGGCCACCGGTGGTGACACTGCCCTGGGTGGCGATGACTTTGACAAGGCTGTTGCTACCTGGATTTTACAGCAGGCAGGTGTCGCAGAGTCTTCTCTGGATCACAGCAGGCTTCGCCAGGTGCTGATGGAAAGTTGTCGGGCAAAAGAAGCGCTGACAGATGCTGGTTCTGTATCGGTGAGCTTTGGTGACTGGTCCGGTGAGCTGACTAAAGAGCAGTTTAATGAACTGGTTGAACCGCTTGTCAATCGAACCATTCGCTCTTTCAAGCGTGCTCTTAGAGATGCCGCTATCAAGGCGGGCGATGTTCGTGAAGTCGTCATGGTCGGTGGTTCAACCCGTGTGCCGTACGTGCGTGAGCGGGTTGCAGATTTCGTCGGTAAAAAACCTCTGACGACTATTGATCCGGATCGGGTTGTGGCAGTTGGCGCCGCCCGTCAGGCGGATGTGCTGGCTGGCAACAAGTCCGGTGATGACATGCTGCTGCTGGATGTCATCCCTCTGTCCCTTGGACTGGAAACCATGGGCGGCTTGATGGAAAAAGTCATCCACCGCAATACGACCATCCCCGTTAGTCGCGCCCAGGAGTTCACCACTTACAAAGATGGTCAGACGGCCATGGTCATCCAGGTATTACAGGGTGAGCGTGAGCTGGTTCGTGACAATCGATCCCTGGCCCGTTTTGAGCTTCGCGGTATTCCGCCAATGCCTGCTGGTTCAGCCAAAATCCGGGTGACTTTCCAGGTGGATGCCGATGGCTTGCTGGCGGTTTCTGCTGAAGAGTTGTCTACCGGTGTTAAGAGCAGTGTTCAGGTCAAGCCGTCTTACGGGCTGACCGATCATGAAATTGCCCGCATGCTGAAAGATTCTTTTTCTCACGCTACTGATGACCGCGACGCCCGTCGCCTTCGTGAGCAGGAAGTGGAAGCGGATCGCATGATTGAAGCGCTAAGCAATGCCCTGGCTGTTGATGGCCGGACATTGCTGGACGATAATGAGCTCGCCGCCCTGCAGGCTGATCTGGACAAGCTCAGGCAGCTCCGCGAGTCGGGTGACGCTGATGCTATTAAGAGTGAGATCGAGAGAGTCGGCAAAACTTCCGAGGAATTTGCTGCCCGGAGAATGAATCAGGGTATCCGTGAAGCCCTGTCCGGTCATAAGGTTGATGAGTTTGAGGAGTCCTGAGCATGCCACAGATTGTTTTTCTGCCCCATGATGAAATCTGCCCGGAAGGGAAGGTAATAGAGGTTGAGCCGGGCGTAACTGTCTGTGATGCAGCCCTGGAGCATGGCATAGAGATTGAGCATGCCTGCGAGAAATCCTGTGCCTGTACGACCTGTCACGTAGTCGTTCGTGAAGGCTTTGACAGCATGGAAGAAGCTGATGAGCTGGAAGAGGATCTTCTGGACAAGGCCTGGGGGCTGGAGCCCGAGTCACGGCTGAGCTGTCAGGCTGTGGTGGCAGACGAGGATCTGGTTGTGGAAATTCCCAAGTACACCATCAATCAGGTATCTGAGCGTCATTGATGCACTGTCTGGGAGCCTGTCGGACTTATGCTTTCGACTATGAAATTCAGTAGAGCGCGTCAGGTTTTTCGATGGATTTGTGCGAACAGTTGACCTATTTAAGCAAATTCATCGAGACTCTCATCCGCTTTCTAACGAAAAGTGGCCGCTCTTTCTGGGTTTCAGGCCGAAATTGCCTTAAGTCCGACAGGCTCCTAGGGCGGGCCTGTCCCGCTCTTGTTCTATGAGTGTGTTTCTGGAGGGGACAAAAGAATGAAGTGGACTGACGTATACGACATTGCCATTGAGCTGTCGGAAGCTCATCCGGATGTTGACCCGAAATATGTGAACTTCGTCGATCTGCGCAACTGGGTTGTGGCGCTGGATGATTTTGATGATGACCCTGAGCATTGTGGCGAGAAAATCCTGGAAGCCATCCAGACGGCGTGGCTGGAAGAACTCGAATAAACGTTGTTCCCGCTGTCCTTTATATGAAGCAGTCATGAGCGGCTCTTTATGGGAAGAATGCTGCTCGCCCCGATCCATGAAAATGGCCGAAGAGCCCGTACTAGGAGCCTGTCGGACTTAAGCTTTCGAGCATGAAATTTAGTAGAGCGGCCGCAGTCATGAGCGTTCTGGACAGCTCCGATGAATTTGTTTAAATAGGTCAACTATTCGCACAAATCCATCGAAAAATCTGACTCGCCCTGCTGACTCTTACCGCGAAGAGCATGCTTGAAAGCTTAAGCCTGACCAACTCCTAGCGTCATTTTCCGCTAATGGCTGTTTATCCTCTTAATCCTGTTCTTAAACCAGAAGATACTTCAGAGGAGTTGAAAATACTCTTCACAAGCAGAGCTAGCCCAGAATGACTATGTGCTGAGCAGACTCGATTACTCAATAGACCAAAATCCTGATAAAAAGGTTTTCATGTAGAAAGTCCATAGGAAAATAGCAAGTAACGCATAAGACAAAAGATAATCTTAATGTTTCCGGTATCCCGATATTTGATCGAGCAGTATTTTTCACTCATGGAAGATTGGGAGAGGCTGCTATTTACATGTAATGGGGAATAACATTATTCTTATATGAGGATCTAAAACCAAAAGCATCTATGTCAGGCAAAGAATATCGAAGAGACATTGATGGCTTGCGGGCAATCGCTATTTTACCAGTTGTGTTTTACCATGCCGAATTTTCCTGGTTTAGCGGTGGCTTTATAGGTGTTGATGTCTTTTTCGTTCTTTCTGGTTACCTGATCACGTCTATTATCATCCGTGAAATGGATGGTTCGAAATTCAGTTTTACTGATTTCTGGGTGCGTCGCGCCCGGCGAATTCTGCCAGCCACTTTTGTTGTAATGGTTTCTGCATTGGCTGCGGGCTGGTTCTTAATGACTCCTGATGAATACGTTAAACTTGCTCAACTGGCCAGGGAGCAGGCCCTGTTCAGGTCCAACTTCTTCTACTGGCAGGATGCAGGCTACTTTGACAGCCCTGTAAGGTTTAAACCTTTACTGCACACCTGGTCGTTGGCCGTAGAGGAGCAGTTCTACTTTCTTTTCCCTGTCCTGCTGGTTTTGGTGCATAAATTTCTTCCCAGGTTCAGGTTGTTGATATTTGCAGTCATCACATTGGCTTCTCTGTTAGCCAGCATTTTGTTGATCAATAGCGAGCCTTCGGCGACATTCTATCTGCTGCACACCAGGGCCTGGGAGATGCTGGTGGGCTCTCTGCTGGCCATGATAGTCTTCCGAAGACAGAAGTCGTTGATACAAATGCCGGTAGTGGTTTATGAGTTGGTCAGTGCTCTTGGCTTTGTTATCATCGCTTTCTGTGTTATTACCTATGACTCGTCCATAAGCTTTCCTGGAGCTACAGCACTCCCTCCGGTTCTTGCAACTGTCTCCATTGTTTGGGCCAACGGCCAACACAACACCACCGTTGCCCGCCTGCTATCGGTCCGGCCTCTGGTCTGGTTTGGTTTGATTTCCTTTTCGCTGTATCTGTGGCACTGGCCGCTAATAGTTTTTGCTCGCTACATCATTGCAGATGAGCTTGCCCAAACTGATATGTTCCTGCTGATTGCTTTAAGCGTTGTTGTTTCCTGGCTGTCCTGGAAGTTTATTGAGGCTCCATTTCGGCAGCGCCGACTTTTGAATAGTGACAAAAAAATCCTTTGTGCAGCTCTCGTTTCTCTTTTAGTTCTTCTCCTGTCCGAACAGACCATTCGACTCAAGGAAGGGTTTCCCTCACGCTTGCCAGAGCGCGCCAAAAATTTTTTTCTTGCAGCATACTGGAATGACGATCAGATTCGTTGTTATGGAATCTCGCCTGATGACGTTAAAAAAGGCAAAATTTGCCGTCTGGGCACGACAGGAGTGACAGACACCCCTGAATTATTTTTCTGGGGTGACAGTCATGCATCAGCATTGTACCCGGCAGTAAGAAATATGGCGCAGAAGAGTAAAGCAAGAGTATTGCATGCTGCTCGTTTAACTTGTCCTCCGATCACTGGTAATGTGCGCCCTGAGGATCAAGGATGCGCTAAGTTTAATGATAATATGCTGATGCTTCTCAATAGTTCTGGTATCAAGTACGTACTCTTGGCAGCGCGCTGGTCTTCCTATATACATGGAGATCCCCATGATAAACTCATAAGATTATTGAGATGGGATAAAGGCTCGGTACGAAGTACTGATGTGGCTAAGGAGGTTTTTCGTACAAACCTGGCTGAAATGATCAATGTGCTTCGTAAAAATAGTATTAATGTTTTCATAATACGACAGGTGCCGTTGCAGAAAGCTGAAAATATTCCTCAGATATTAACTCGCCGCGCAATGGGGAACCTTGATACAGATATTTTCAGCGTTACCCTTGAAGAGCACTTGCAAAGGCAGGCATTTGTCAATTCTGTATTTGATGAGCTGGCCGGAGATGGGGTGACTATTCTGGATCCTACCCCCTATCTGTGTGATGACGATAGTTGTCCTGCTCAAAAAGGGACGGTGGCCCTCTACAAAGATGATGATCACCTTTCCGTCCAGGGGGCCTTGATGATTCAGGCCGTGCTGGAGCCTCTGTTTCGTGGGATCAGAGGTTCAAGATAAGTGTCGACTGTGCGGTAATGCTGGCCTGACTCTATTAGGTCAGTGCTTTGCTGCTTTCCTATGGATTCTCTGCATGCAAACCTTTCCATGATGATTTTGCTCAGTTGAGTCTTCCCTGCATATAGTCATTCTGGGCTGGCTCTGCTTGTGATGAGCATGTTTATGAAATATCCCGGCTGATGCATCTTCTGGTTTAAGAACTGGATTAAGAGGATAACGAGACTGACACTGACCCGGCCATCGTTTACAATGCCGCCAAGCCTTCGTAATAACGGGGGCTGCAACCAAATGAATTATAAGACAGGCCCCAGGGCCACGAACAAAGACAAATTTGGAGAGTGTAGATGGCCGTAGAACGCACTTTATCGATTATCAAGCCCGACGCAGTAGGAAAAAATGTGATCGGTAAGATTTACAGCCGGTTTGAAAAGGCCGGGTTGAAAGTGGTGGGGGCTAGGATGCTGCATCTCAGCCAGGAAAAGGCTGAGGGTTTCTACGCAGAGCACAGTGAAAGGCCGTTCTTTAAGGATCTGGTGGCTTTCATGACGTCAGGACCGGTAGTGGTGTCAGTGCTGGAAGGTGAAAACGCCGTCGCCCATCACCGTGAACTGATGGGGGCGACCAACCCGGCCGAGGCCGCAGAGGGAACTATTCGCGCTGATTTCGCCGAGACCATTGATGAGAACGCGGTTCATGGCTCTGACTCTCCGGCATCAGCTGCTCGGGAGGTGGCTTATTTCTTTGATGAAGCGGAGATCTGTCCGCGAACGAGATAATGTGATGACGGCAGGGCCTGTGACCGGGGCCTGCCGTCCAGAGTCGGTACTCCGCTTGCCAGCAGATGATCATGTTCAGTGGAACGTAAAGCGGTCAGATGCAAGGCAGACTTGTGCAGGCGTAACCATTTACGTCAATCAAGTCTAACGCTGTCAGATGGCCGCTTTACGTTCCACCCGAAGGGCTCAAAGCCAGAGCGCTCATTTCTGTGTTGCAGCTGCGGGAAATATCCGTATATTCCTGCACAACTGCGCCTTGAACTGAGTGCTCTGGTCAGGAGCCTGACCGAGAATAGCGGTCGAGCATAAAATTCAGTAGAACGAGTCAAATTTTTCGATCAATTCGTGCGAATAGTGGGCCTATTTAATCGAATTTATCGGAAAATTTGACCGTTCTTTCTGGATTTTAGGCCGACCTGCCTATTCTCGGTCAGGCTCCTAGAGCTGAACATATCATATGCAGGCAAACGGAGTACTAGCATGTCAGAATTAGTCGGTCAGTCCGAACAGGCCAAAACCAATCTGCTGGGGTTGAGCCGCAAAGCCATGGAGGCGTTCTTTCTCGATATTGGCGAGAAGAAGTTTCGTGCCCAGCAGGTGCTGAAATGGATTCACCATGAAAGGGTCGACAGTTTCGATGACATGACCAATGTCAGCAAGAAACTCCGGGAAAAGCTTAACCGGACTGCAGAGATTCGCGCGCCGGAAGTGGTCAGCAGTCATTTCTCTGAGGATGGCACCTGCAAGTGGGTGATTCGTGTCGCCAGCGGCAGCTGCGTGGAGACTGTTTTCATTCCCGACGGTGGCAGGGGGACGCTCTGTGTTTCCTCCCAAGCCGGTTGTTCCCTTGACTGCAGTTTCTGCTCGACTGGCAAACAGGGTTTCAACTCCGATCTGACGGTGGCGGAGATTATTGGCCAGGTGTGGCTGGCGGCCAGGCACTTTGGCAATGTGCCGGCGAAGATTGACCGTGCCATCACCAACGTTGTGATGATGGGCATGGGCGAGCCGCTGATGAATTTTGATAACGTCGTCGATTCCATGGATCTGATGATGGACGACTTTGGTTACGGTTTGTCGAAACGCAGGGTCACCCTGAGTACTTCCGGCGTGGTGCCAAAGCTTCGTGAGCTGGCAAAGGTGTCTGATGTATCACTGGCGGTTTCCCTGCACGCGCCCAATGACGAGCTGCGCAATGTGCTGGTACCTATCAACCGCAAATACCCTCTGGCTGAACTGCTCCAGGCGATTGATGAATACATGACTTCCCTGCCTGATAACAGGAGGGTGGTGACCATCGAATATACCCTGCTGGCTGGTGTCAATGACCAGCCTGAACATGTGAACCAGTTAATTGCCCTGCTCAGGGATGTGCCCTGCAAGATCAATCTGATACCCTTTAATCCATTCCCCCATTCCGGTTACGAGCGGCCCAGCGGTAATGCTGTACGGCGCTTCCAGGAAGCTCTGCAGCAGGCTGGTTTCAATGCCACTGTGCGTAAAACCCGTGGGGATGATATTGATGCCGCCTGTGGCCAGCTGGTGGGACAGGTTAACGACAAGACCCGGCGCAGTGAACGATACATCGCTGCGAGACAGCTGGACGCTGTCTGAACGGTCATCCCCAGGTCATATTTCCCTGCTATACCTGCAGGGGCAATATAAAATGAGGGGCTGCCTGCCGGAGTCAGACAACTCAAACAAAAATCGGGGAGAAGTATGGCGGCAAGGCTGAGATGGTTGACAGTTTTGTTGAGTGTGGCTCTTGCAGGCTGCGTCAGTTCCGGTGGCGGACAGCCGGAGGTGGATGATGCTCAGGTGGTTGAGAGTTACCTGAATCTCGCCAAAGGCTATGTCCAGGAAGGTTACACGGAAAAGGCTTTGAAGCCTCTCAAGCGGGCGCTGGAAGTGCAGCCCCGGTCGGCCGAGGCGCACAGTGTCCTCGGGCTGGTCTACCAGGTACAGGGCGAAACCAGTCTTGCTGAACAGGCGTTTCGCAAGGCTTTGTCCTACGAACCTGATTCCGGAGAGATCAACAACAACTTCGGTGCTTTCCTGTTCAGCCAGAACCGGCTGGATGAAGCCTACAGGCTGTTTTCCCGTGCTGCCCAGGATGTGAACTATGAAAGCCGCAGCCGGACCTACGAGAACCTGGGCATTGTGACCCTGAGGCAGGATAAGCGGCAGCAGGCTGAAGGGCATTTTGAAAAGGCCCTGAGGCTTAACGGTAATCTGCCCCTGGCCAGGCTGGAGCTGAGTTCCCTGTTGTTTGAGCAGGGTCGAAAGAGGGATGCCTGGAGGAATTACCAGGTATTCGCCAGTCTGTCGAGGCAGAATGAGCGGAGTTTGACGCTGGGTGTGCGCCTTGCAAGAGCGAACGGTGATCATTCAGCTGCTGCCAACTACGCACTGCAGCTGGAGCGTTTGTACCCCGGGGCCAGAAAGCCCTGAGGTTTTTGTTACGGGCGGCCATGAGCGGCTTTTTAACGGAAGAGAGCGGTTAACCCCGAATTATGAAAATGGCTACTGAGCTCCAGTTGACGGCATTTTCATAGAAATGAGCTTTTGCGCTCACGAGCTTGAAAGCGACGACCATTTCACGGAGAAACTCATGAGTAAAGGGCAGGTTTTTCCGTTGATTGAGAGCGACGGCATTGATGCCGGCAGCAGCCGCACGATGGAAATGCCGGCGCCATGAACCATGGATGCAAGGCTTAGCCACAGTTTAAGAGGGTGAGGGAATCCCGGAGCCAAAGTAGTTATGAGCAGTGATGAAATGATTGAGCAGCCTGAAGACAGTACCGGAGGCTCCCAGAAGTCCCCGGGAGAGCTGCTGAGAATTGCCCGTGAAAAAGCCGGTCAGACCCAGGCGGATATCGCAGACAAGCTGAAAATTCCGGAGTCCTACATCAGCGCCATTGAGGACTCTGCTTTTGACCGGATACCAGCCGAACTGGTGTTTGTCCGGGGCTATATACGACGCTATGCCAGCCTGGTGTCTCTGAGCTGTGATGAGCTGGTCGCCACTTTTGACCGTTTTACCGGAGACAGCAGTGAAGATATCCCTGCTCTCAAGGAAGGCCGGCCGATCGAGGTTCGTCGGCAGGTTTCGCCAGTAGTGAGCTGGGGGGGGGGGCTGGCGACCATTCTGCTGGTTGGGGCGCTCAGCTACTATGGCTGGAACTCGGGCCAGAACTCGGGCCAGAAGAGTGAAGCCCTGGAAACCGGGCTGGTTACACAGGTGCAGGAAGTAGCCAGTCAGGAAACCGAAGAAAGAGTCTACGTCGATGAGTTGAATGCGGCGATTCAGGAAGAAGGGGCAGAATCTGCCGTCAATCCGGATGAACTTGATACCGATCACGGAGTGGTCGAAACGCCGGAAGCTTTGCCGGAACCAGTCCGGGAGCAGGCTTCGGAAGGCAATATTGATGAGATTGCTTCAATTGATGAAATTGCTTCAGCTCCTGTTGAAGTCGCCTCTTCCGGGGTGCGCCTGGTGGTTCGTTTTGTCGAGGACTGCTGGGTGCAGATCAAGGATATGAATGGCAACTCACTTTACGCCGATGTCCAGAAAGCCGGTTCGGAGCTGGACATGCAGGTGCCGGCAGCGGTTGAGGTCCGGTTTGGTAACGTGCCCGGCGTTGATAACCTGAATTTTGATGGCCGTACTGTTGAAGTGAAGCCTTCTTCCCCGGGTCGGAAAGTCGCCAGCCTGGTGCTCGGCTCTGTTGATGCCGGATGAAATCAGCGTTTATCCATAAACAATAAGGCTTATGACTGTTCTGGAAAGCCCTGAGCAGTTATAGTTGCCTGTTTTACTGTGTCAATCCGGTTCCCACTTGGGAATCCTGGGATCCTGCCGCCGGAAAGTCTGGCGGTACGGTTGAGGAAGTTAGAGGACGTCAAAACTTGGCAAAGAAAGCTGCTCCCCTACAGGCAATACGTGGGATGAATGACCTTCTGCCGGATCAGAGTCCTGCCTGGCAATACCTGGAAGGCAAACTGCGTGATCTCATGGCGGTTTATGGTTACCGGGAAGTGCGCATGCCGATCGTTGAGCCCAGCGGGCTGTTCAGCCGCGGCATCGGCGCCGGTACGGATATTGTCGAAAAAGAGATGTACACCTTTGATGATCGCAACGGAGAAAGCCTTTCCCTGCGACCAGAGGCGACAGCCGGCTGTGTCCGCGCCGGCATTCAGCATGGTCTCCTCTACAACCAGGTCCAGCGTCTCTGGACTACTGGCCCGATGTTCCGCTACGAGCGTCCACAGAAAGGGCGCTATCGTCAGTTTTACCAGTTCAGTGTTGAAGCCTTTGGCATGGCCGGGGCGGATATCGATGCGGAACTCATCCTGCTGACCGCCAGGCTCTGGAAACAGCTGGGGCTGACTGAGCATGTCAGGCTGGAGCTGAACACCCTGGGAACCCAGGAGTCCCGGAAAGCATACCGTGAAGCCCTTGTGGCTTATCTCAGCCACTACGAGAGCGAGCTGGATGAGGACAGTCAACGACGGTTGTCTATCAACCCGCTGAGAATCCTGGACAGCAAAGACAAACGTACCCAGGAAATTGTCGCCGGAGCGCCGGTGATGCACGATTACCAGGACGACGAGTCGAGGCAGCACTTCGAGAGGCTGAAGGCTGTTCTGGATGAGGCGGGTATCGTTTACCAGGTGAATCCCAGGCTGGTGCGCGGGCTGGATTACTACAGCCAAACCGTGTTTGAATGGATCACAGACAGCCTTGGCGCCCAGGGTACTGTCTGTGGCGGCGGGCGTTATGACGCCCTGGTCGAAATGCTTGGTGGCAAACCTACCCCGGCGGTGGGTTTTGCCATGGGTATTGAGCGACTGGTATTACTGCTGGAAACCCTGGAGCTGATTCCGGAGTCCGTTATGCAGGCCATTGATGTGGCGGTGGTGACCCGGGGTGAAGAGACCAGCACCAGATGTCTGCCCATGCTGGAAATTCTCCGTGACAGCCTGCCGGGACTCCGGATGCAGGTCAACTGCGGCGGCGGCTTTAAAGGGCAAATGAAGAGGGCATTCAGTTCCGGTGCCGATTACGCTCTCATAATTGGTGAAGATGAGCTGGCGGCGCGCACTGTGACCGTCAAGCCTTTGAAAACAGAAGAGCCCCAGCAGCAGATGGAAATCGCTGCAGCGGTGGACTATCTAGCAACACGTATTCAGGAGTAAACGGTGAACCGTACAGACGAAGAAGAGGTTGAACTGCTCAAGCGTCTCTGGAAAGAGTACGGACAACCTGTAGTTGCCGGCCTGGCAATTACCATGGTCGCCGTATTTGGCTACAAGGCCTATCAGAAAAACCAGCTGGAGACAGCTGCCGCTGCTTCACAGCTGTACCAGAACCTTCTGGAAACGGTTCAGCTGGGGCAGACCCAGGAACTGTCCGAAGAGCAGCAGGCTACAGTCAGCCATGTGGTCACTACCTTGCAGGATGACTACGCCAAATCCAGCTATGCAGCTTACGGTACATTGCTGCTGGCTCGACAGCAGGTGTTGGCGAACAACCTGGAAGCAGCGCAAAAATCGCTGGAGTGGATTCTGGGGCAGAAGCCTGAGCGGGAAGTTGAACTGATTACCCGCTCCCGTCTGGCCCGTGTCCTGCTGGGACAGTCCGGTGACAATGCCCAGGCGGCACTGGATCTGCTGAAGCCAGCCACAGATAAGTCATTCACTGCGACCGTAGAGTCGGTGCGAGGCGATGCCTACCTGGCCCTTGGTCAGCAGGACCAGGCCCGGGATGCCTATCAGAAGGCGCTGGACGCTGCCCGCGAGAGCGGTGAGTCCCGACCTCTGCTGCAATTCAAACTGGATGATCTGGCGCCGGCTGTAAAAGAAGGTTAATAAGAGGGCATGGAGAACATGGGAAAGCGTTTTTGTCGTTCACTGCTGGTTCTGGCGCTTGCTACCGGCCTGACTGCCTGCAGCATGTTTTCATCCGATGATGAAGAGGTTCGCACGCCCAGGGCGCTCAAGGATATCGAGACAAAGGTAGAGCTTGCCAGGGTCTGGTCCAAAGGTATTGGCAAGGGCGTTGGCGACAGCTATGAGCGGCTGGTGCCTTCTGTTTCCGGTGACACCATCTATGCTGCCGGTGCGGAAGGAACCATCATGGCTCTTGAGGCGCAAACCGGTAAAGAGCTCTGGAAGAAAAAGTTGGATATCGAGGTCGGCGGTGGTGTCAACGCAGCTGCCGGGATGATCCTGCTGGGGACGCTTGATGGTCGTGTTTTTGCACTGAGCCAGGAAGATGGCGCAAAGCTCTGGTCAGCCAGGGTGAGCAGTGAAGTGATCTCCTCCCCTCAGACCAATGGTTCGACGGTTATTGTGCAGACCATTGATGACACTGTCACCGCTCTGAATGCCAGAACCGGTGAGCAGCGCTGGCGACAGGAGAACCTGCAGCCGTCATTGACCCTGCGTGGTTCCAGCTCGCCTCTGATCGAAAGGGATGCGGTATTTGCCGGTTTCTCCAGTGGTGAGGCCCGTGCCTACCGGTTGCAGGATGGTACGCCGCTCTGGGCCAGCAAGGTGGCAGTGCCCAAGGGAACGTCAGAACTGGAAAGGATGGTGGACATCAATGCGTCCCCACTGATCGCCGAGGACCAGGTCTTTATGGTCAGCTTCCAGGGTAATGCTGTGGCAATGGACCTATACAGCGGCCGTGTCCGCTGGAGCCGTGAACTGTCCAGCTACAAATCCATGGCTGAAGGTTTTGGTTCGCTCTACCTCAGTGACGAAGACAGCTATGTCAGCTCCGTTGACCAGCGTACCGGTGCTGTGAGCTGGCGGCAGGATCAGCTGGAATACCGCCTTGTCAGTGCTCCGGCAACCTTCAGCAGCTATGTGGTGGTAGGTGACCTTGATGGTTATGTGCACCTGATGTCTCAGGTTGACGGAGGTCTGGTCGGACGCTTCAAGACAGACTCCGCGATCAAGGCTCAGCCAATTGTATCCGGTGACCTGCTCTATGTTCTGGGTGCCAATGGTGAGCTGACTGCCCTGAAGCAGAAGTAACCTTTGCCAGGAGCCTGACCGAGAATAGACAGGTCGGCCTAAAATCCAGAAAGAACGGCCAGATTTCCCGTTGAATTTGATTAAATAGGTCAACTATTCGCACAAATCCAACGAAAAATCTGACTCGTTCTACTGAATTTTAATCTCGACCGCTATTCTCGGTCAGGCTCCTGTGCCTGGACCACAGGCAGAGAAAGAATCGGGCTGAACCTTGAACAGGTTCAGCCCGTTTTGTGTTTTTAAAGTTGTTATGTTCGAAGCCGCCTTGAGCGAATCAGGCCGCTTCCAACGGTAAGAAAAGTATGGTTCCTGTAATTGCTCTGGTGGGCAGACCCAATGTGGGCAAATCCACCCTGTTTAATCGCCTGACCCGCTCCCGGGACGCCCTGGTGGCCAACGTCGCCGGCCTGACCCGTGACCGTAAATACGGCGAAGGAAAAGTGGGTTCCAGTCCCTACATTGTTGTCGACACCGGTGGTATCAGCGGTGATGAGGAAGGTATTGATTCCGTCATGGCGGAGCAGTCCCTGGCGGCCATTGAAGAGGCGGACATCGTGCTGTTCCTGGTGGATGCCCGGGCCGGTCTGACCGCCGCCGATGAGATGATCGCCGACCATCTTCGCAGGAAAAACAAGCGTTACCATCTGGTTCTTAACAAAACCGATAACATTGATGGCGACCAGGCCGAAGCGGATTTTGCCGTGCTGGGTCTGGCCGGTGCTTTCCATATCGCTGCTGTGCACGGTCGTGGCGTCAAGAGCATGATCGATGGCGTCCTGGAAGAAGTCCAGGAGCTGGAGGCTGCTGAAGAAGGCGAAGAGTTCGAAGCCGAAACCATCAAGGCCCGGGGTATCAAGATCGGTATTGTCGGGCGCCCCAATGTTGGTAAGTCAACCCTGGTCAACCGCCTGTTAGGTGAAGAGCGGGTTGTGGTTTACGACCAGGCCGGTACTACCCGTGACAGTGTCTATATCCCTTACGAGCGCTTTGGCCAGGACTATACCCTGATCGATACAGCGGGTGTGCGTCGTCGCGGCAAGGTGCATGAGGTGGCCGAGAAGTTCTCGGTGATCAAGACCCTGAAAGCCATTGAAGACGCCAACGTAGTAGTACTGGTGCTGGATGCCCGTGAAGGTATCGTTGAGCAGGATCTGCACCTGCTCGGCTTTATTCTTGATGCCGGCCGTGCCGTGGTGATTGCCGTCAACAAGTGGGACGGCATGAAAGAGGAAGAGCGCAAGAAGGTGAAGGAAGAGCTTTCCCGTCGCCTGGAGTTCATCAACTTCGCCCGTATCCACATGATTTCCGCCATGCATGGCACCAACGTCGGGCATCTTTACGATTCCATTGATGAAGCTTATGAGTGCGCTACCAGGAAACAGTCCACCAACCAGCTGACCCGCATCCTGGAAGACGCCGTCAAGATTCACCAGCCACCGATGGTTCGTAATCGCCGGATTAAGCTGCGCTACTGTCATGCCGGGGCGATGAATCCGCCGACGATCATTATCCATGGTAACCAGACGGAAGAAGTGCCAGCGTCCTATAAACGTTACCTGGAAAATACCTTCCGTAAGGTACTGAAAATCATGGGAACGCCTATCCGGATTGAGTTCAAGTCCAGCGAGAATCCCTACGCTGACCGCAAGGCGGTACACAAGAAGAGCGAAGGGGGTGAGCGTAAGGTGACCCACAAGCGCCGTGTGATCGAGCTGAAAGACAAGAAGAAAGACGGCAGGAAAAAACAGAAGGCCCGTCGCTGATCCATTAACCCGGAAATTTCATAAAGTGTCGAGTTTCTCGCTCTGCTGTTTTTTCGGCTGTCATGGCGGAAAAAGAGCTAGCGAGAAGCCGACGAGCGATGTTCGCTTATTTTCGTACACATCAAAAATCGAACATTTCAGTGCTTGCGCAGCCTCCAGCTTTGTCAAAGCGGCTTTATGAATTTTCCGGGTTAAGCCTGTCCCTGGAGGTGGTGATGAATCTCTTTCAAGACATTCCCGAAACCCTGCCCGAAGAGCTGGTTGAGGTTCTGGCCGAAGGTGGAAATGTCAGGATTGAGAGAATTGTCTCCAGGGGACACCAGACGCCTGAAGGTGAATGGTACGACCAGGACTGGGATGAATGGGTGGTTTTGCTGTCAGGGCAGGCAAAGCTGGAAATAGAAGGGCGTGCTGGGTTGCTGGAGATGAAAGCTGGTGATCACATTGTTCTTCCCGCTCATCAACGGCATCGTGTTGCATGGACTGCGCCTGATCAGGACTCCGTCTGGTTGGCAGTGCACTTTGCTGGAAACGACTGAACTTTCTCGTAGCTGATTACTCAGGGTGCCTGGCAGTTCAGTGTTCAATTGGACGCTCGGCATTGGCTACTGTATCAGTCATATCCCCCAAGTGAGCTTCTGATAGTAGCTATGACAAAGACTCTCCCCGCAGTGGCCATCATGAGTAGAAGTCCGGTTCAACAGTTTTTAGGCGTTATTTCTACTCCTAAGATAGATGAGCGATTAGGTGCTGGGCAGAAAATTCTGTTGTCATCTGTTCAGTGAAACTGACCATTTTGTTGTCCCGATCAACCGTTTTCAACCACTGGAGATGCTGACAACCGTGCAGTTGGCAGAACCCTGGCTGAATTTTGTGGTGACTTCATCTCCGGGGCGGAGGTCTGAAGCATTGCGGATAATGTTTTCCTCTCTGCGTGTGATGGAGTAACCACGGGACAGGGTGGCCAGTGGGCTGACAGTATGCAATTGACCGGACAGCTGCTGTAGCTGGTTGCTGTGCCTTTCCAGCTGGTGACTCATTATGGTCTGCAGTCGTTCTTCAAGGTAGCTGGCCTGTTGCTTTAACTGGCTGACAAGGCGGTCCGGAGCCTGCTGCTGCAGGCGTCCCTGGCCCTGCTGAAGCCTTGCATGGGATCTCTCCAGCTGGATGGTCTGAGCCTGTTGCAAGCGGATCTTCAGATCCTGCAGGCGCTGCTCATGTTCTTTCAGTTTCTCGCCGGGATGGCGCAGCCGCATGCCCAGGCTGTCCAGGTTCTGGGCTGCCAGCTGCAGGCGATGCTGGGTTTGTGTTCGCAGCTTTCTGAAGAGAAGGCTGACTCTGTTCAGCCATTCCTGGTGGTCCGGGCTCAGTACCTCGGCCGCTGCAGAAGGAGTTGGGGCACGATAATCAGCAACAAAATCGGCGATGGTGAAGTCGATCTCGTGACCAACGGCGCTGACAACCGGTATTTCACTGGCTGCGATGGCCCTGGCAACCCTCTCTTCGTTGAATGGCCAGAGGTCTTCAATGGAACCACCGCCCCTGCCGGCGATCAGAACATCAAATGCCTGGCACCGGTTTGCCCTTTCCAGGGCTGATACCAGCTGGTCAGCGGCCTCCTGTCCCTGCACCGCACTGGGAATCACTGTTACCGGTATCGCCGGGAAACGGCGCTTCAGAACGGTCAGAATATCCCTGATAGCGGCTCCTGTAGGAGAGGTGATGACGCCGATATGTTTCGGCATCGTCGGCAGGGGGCGTTTTTTGGCGGCGTCGAACAGGCCTTCTGCTGCCAGCTTCTGCTTCAGTTCTTCAAAAGCCCTCTGCAAAGCGCCAGCGCCAGCTTCCTCCATGTGCTCGGCAATTAACTGGTAGTCGCCTCTGCCTTCATAAAGGCTTACCCGACCTCGAAGAAGAACCTGCATGCCTTCCTTTGGAGCAAAGCGTATGGTCCTGTTGCGGTTCTTGAACATTGCGCAGCGTATCTGGGCTGAGGCGTCTTTAAGGGTGAAATACCAGTGGCCGGAGCTGGGGCGAGCCAGGCCGGAAAGCTCGCCAATAACATGAACATTGCCAAAATGAGTTTCCAGCATGCGGCGACTACGACTGTTCAACTCTGTGACAGTCAGTGGTCGTTTGTCTTCATTTTGTGAGAGCGGAGTCTCTGAAGAGTTGTATAGGTTTTGACCGTACATTATTTGATCTGTGTCATAGTAAGTTGCAGTAACTGTTCGGATGGATCGCCCAAGTTTATGAAATACAACGGAAATCACGTAATGATTAATATGTTATCACTAATATGTTAACCATTACGTAGTGTTTACAATTCAACCGTCGAAAAAAATTTTCCACTTCCTCTTCAAGGATTTCTATGTTCGTTCTCCAATTGATGGTCGTGCTGGCCTGTATCCTGATTGGTGCCCGCATTGGCGGTGTAGGTCTTGGACTTATGGGTGGCGTGGGTCTCGCCATTCTGAGCTTCATCTTTGGTCTGCAGCCTACCAGCCCTCCCATTGACGTAATGCTGATGATCGTTGCCGTCGTTTCCGCAGCGGCGTGCATGCAAGCTGCCGGTGGTCTGGACTATTTGGTACAGGTGGCAGAAAAGATTCTGCGTAAGAATCCAAAGCGTATCACCTTTATGGCGCCTGCGGTGACCTACTTCTTTACCATGTTCGCCGGCACCGGCCACGTGGCTTATTCCGTACTGCCGGTTATCGCTGAAGTTTCCCGTCGTACCGGTGTTCGTCCTGAGCGTCCGCTGTCCATGGCGGTTATCGCATCCCAGGTGGCCATTGTTGCCAGCCCGATTGCTGCTGCTACCGTTGCACTGCTGGGCTTCCTGTCCCCTGCAGGCATCACCCTGACCGGCATCCTGAGCGTAACCGTTCCTTCCACCATGATCGGTCTGGGTCTGGCAGCGACTGTGACCAACAAGTTGGGCAAAGAGCTGAAGGACGATCCTGAATTCCAGAAGCGCATGCAGGACCCTGAGTTCCGCGCCAAGATGGAAGAAGAAAGCTCTGAAGCCCTGGTGACCGAGCTGAAGCCAGGCGCCAAGAAGTCTGTTGCTATCTTCCTGCTGGCTGCTGTCTCTGTAGTGGTTATGGGTGCCTTCCCGGGCCTGCGCCCAACTTTCGAGTCCGGCGCGACCATGGGTATGGCTCACACCATCGAAATCATCATGCTCTGTGCCGGCGCCCTGATGGTGGCTCTCTGTAAGATTGATGTTGCCGAAGTCACCCGTGGTGACGTGTTCTTAGCCGGTATGCGTGCGGTCATCGCCATCTTCGGTATTGCCTGGCTGGGCGACACCTTCTTCGGCGCCCACGACGCCATGCTGAAATCCGGTATCGGTGAAATGGTCAGCATGTACCCATGGGCCTTCGCCATCGCACTGTTTATCCTGTCCATTATGGTGAACAGCCAGGGCGCTACCACTGGCACCCTGATGCCTCTGGGTGTGGCGCTGGGTCTGCCTGCGGCTTCATTGATTGCCATGTTCCCTGCGGTTAACGGTTACTTTTTCGTGCCTAACTACGGTCCGATCATCGCTTCCATCGACTTTGACAGCACCGGCACCACCAAGATTGGCAAGTACGTGTTCAACCACAGCTTCATGTTGCCAGGACTGATGTCTATCACCTTCTCCGTGATCGCAGGCTTCATCATTTCCGGCATTGTTCTGTAAGCCTTTATACCGTCAATCTTTCGCCTGACTGGAAACCGCAGCCTTTGAGTTGCGGTTTTTTTGTATAGATTGTCAAAAGATTTGAATGTAATTTCTGTTTGATTGAAAGTTGGATTGGGATAGAATCCCAGAAATTTTATCCACTCTTTTTCCACTAGCTGGATCGGTAACAGGTAATGCTGAGAATCGCTCAAGAAGCCCTCACTTTTGATGATGTCCTGCTTCTGCCCGGATATTCAGAAGTTCTCCCCAAAGATGTCTCCCTCAAGACCCGACTGACCCGCGATATCGAGCTCAATATTCCCCTGATTTCCGCCGCCATGGATACCGTCACCGAAGCCCGTCTGGGCATTGCCATGGCCCAGGAAGGCGGAATTGGCATTATCCACAAGAACATGACCCTGGAGCAGCAGGCTGATGAAGTCCGCAAGGTAAAGAAGTATGAGAGTGGTGTGGTCAAGGACCCGATCACCATTGATTCATCCGCTTTTGTCAGGGATCTTCTGGAGCTGACCGGACGCCACAAAATCTCCGGTGTGCCAGTGCTTGATGGCCAGGATCTGGTGGGTATTGTCACCAGCCGGGACGTACGTTTTGTTTCTAACCTGGACAAGACTGTTTCCCAGATCATGACGCCGAAAGACCGCCTGGTCACGGTTCTGGAAGGCACTGACCAGGAAACTGTGCGTAAACTTCTGCACAAGCACCGCATTGAGAAGGTGCTGGTGGTGGACGAGAAGTTTGTCCTGGTCGGCATGATGACCGTCAAGGATATTAAGAAGGCCCAGGACTATCCGCACGCCAGCAAAGATGACCACGGTCAATTGCGTGTTGGTGCTGCAGTAGGTACGGGCCCCGAAACCCCGGATCGTGTTGCCGCGCTGGTGGATGCCGGTGTTGATGTCATTATTGTCGATACTGCTCACGGTCACTCCAAAGGTGTGATAGAGCGTGTTCGCTGGGTTAAGGAAACCTACCCTCATGTACAGGTTATTGGTGGCAATATTGCTACCGGCGCTGCTGCCAAGGCGCTGGCTGAAGCCGGTGCGGATGGCGTGAAAGTGGGTATTGGGCCTGGTTCCATCTGTACGACCCGCATCGTGACGGGTATTGGTGTTCCCCAGATTTCCGCTGTGGCCAATGTTGTCGGTGCTCTGAAGGGAACAGGTATTCCGGTTATTGCGGATGGCGGTATTCGATTCTCTGGTGATCTGGCCAAGGCGGTTGTCGCAGGTGCCAGTACGGTCATGCTGGGCAGTATGCTGGCGGGCACCGAAGAAGCTCCAGGTGAAGTAGAGCTGTACCAGGGCCGAAGCTATAAAGCCTATCGTGGCATGGGCTCCCTCGGGGCTATGGCCCAGGCTTCCGGCTCCAGTGACCGCTACTTCCAGAGCACCGAAGGTGGCACTGAAAAGCTGGTACCTGAAGGCATTGAAGGCCGTGTTCCCTACAAGGGGCCGATTCACGCGATCGTTCACCAGATGGTGGGTGGTCTCCGTGCCGCCATGGGTTACACAGGTTCCAAAGATATCGATACCATGCGCACCGTGCCTGAATTCGTTCGAGTCACCAATGCCGGTATGAAAGAGTCCCACGTTCACGACGTGACGATTACCAAGGAAGCGCCTAACTACCGTGTAGGCTGATGACATTTAGTTTGGTCTGAACTTTTTGTAGGTTGGGATGAGCTATAGCGAATCCCAACAATACAGAGAATCAGGTTGTATGTTCTATCCGGTGCAGTGCTGGGTTTCCCGTTGTTCAACCCAGCCTGTGAAAGCGATCGGATCTACATTTCTTTATTTTGAGAAAACACATGTCCCAGGATATCCACGCTGAACGAATTCTGATTCTTGATTTCGGTTCTCAGTACACCCAGTTGATTGCCCGTCGTGTGCGCGAGATCGGCGTTTATTGTGAGCTGCATCCCTACGATATGGATGAGCAGGACATCAGGGATTATGCCCCCAAGGCGGTCATCCTTTCCGGTGGTCCTGAGTCGGTTACCGGTGATGAGTCCCCACGAGCTCCCCAGGTGGTTTTTGATCTTGGCGTTCCGGTTCTCGGTATCTGCTATGGCATGCAGACCATGACTGAGCAGATGGGAGGTGCCGTATCCACCTCTAGTCTGCGTGAGTTCGGTTATGCCCAGGTGAACCTGGAAGGCAAGACCCGACTGTTTGATGGTATTGAAGATCACGTGGGTGAGCATGGGCGCCTGAGCCTGGATGTCTGGATGAGCCACGGCGACAAGGTTTCTGCCCTGCCGGAAGGTTTCGTTGTAGCTGCCTCCACAGAGTCCTGCCCTTTTGCGGCCATGGCCTGTGAAGAGAAGCGTTTCTATGGTATTCAGTTCCACCCGGAAGTGACCCATACCAAGCAGGGACACCGGATTCTCGAGCGCTTTGTCATTGATATTGCCGGCTGCCAGAAGCTCTGGACAGCGGGTCAGATCATTGAGGACGCCATTACCCGCATTCGTAAGCAGGTGGGTGACAGGCAGGTTCTGCTGGGCCTGTCCGGTGGCGTTGACTCCAGTGTTGTAGCTGCTCTGCTGCATAAGGCTATTGGCAAACAGCTGGTCTGTGTCTTCGTTGATAACGGCCTGCTGCGTCTGAACGAAGGTGATCAGGTGATGTCCATGTTCGCCGAGAATATGGGTGTTCGTGTGATTCGTGCTGATGCCGAAGATCTGTTCCTTGGCAAGCTCAAGGGCGTCAATGACCCTGAAGCCAAGCGCAAGGTCATCGGCAACACCTTCATTGAAGTGTTTGATGAGCAGTCCTCTGCTCTGGATGGCATTGAGTTCCTGGCCCAGGGCACCATCTACCCGGACGTGATCGAATCTGCCGGTGCTAAATCCGGCAAGGCCCATGTCATCAAGTCCCACCACAATGTTGGTGGTCTGCCGGAAGACATGAAGATGGAGCTGGTTGAGCCGCTGCGTGAGCTGTTCAAGGACGAAGTGCGCAAGATCGGTCTGGAGCTGGGTCTTCCTTACGACATGGTTTACCGTCACCCCTTCCCGGGACCGGGCCTCGGTGTGCGTGTCCTCGGAGAAGTGAAAAAGGAGTACTGTGGAATTCTGCGTCAGGCTGATGCGATCTTTATCGAAGAACTGCACAGGGCTGACTGGTACCAAAAGACCAGCCAGGCATTCGCAGTATTCCTGCCGGTTAAGTCTGTTGGTGTTGTCGGTGATGGCCGTCGCTACGAATACGTTATTGCGCTGCGTGCCGTTGAAACCGTGGACTTCATGACAGCCCGCTGGGCGCACCTGCCTTACGAACTGCTGGAGAAGGTATCCTCACGGATTATCAATGAGATCGAGCATGTTTCTCGAGTGACTTATGATGTTTCCAGCAAGCCGCCTGCCACTATTGAGTGGGAGTGATGCTGCAGTTTTGCTGTAGGCGACAACACTGAACCCGAGCCAGCAATATGCTGGCTCTTTTGTATGGGGGGGGGTGAGAAGTGCTGTTGGGAACTGAGCATTGTCTACATCGGTCAGAGGTTTTTTGAACAAACATTCACAACTGCTTGAAAGTAGGCAGGAATGGTTATGAATTCAGGTTAGAAATAGAGTTGTAAAAATCTCTTTGACAGGCATAATGCGAATCATCAGGGGTGACGTGGCAGGATGCCGTCGCTACGTCCCTGCCTGTGATCCTCTTTGCCGAAAGTAGAGGCGCACCTTTTATTATTAGTCCGGAGCAGGGTGACTCCACTGGATCAGAACCATCTGATCCTGTAACCCGGATGAAAGGGAAAGGTGCCGAAGTGAAGCCAGCCGTCAAACTGACTCACTGGTGATGCATCGAAAAGGTGTATTACTGTCACGGTTTTTATCGTGGAGAGCTACCGGAAGTCTGTATGTGTGATCGTTTGATCGTTCCGATTTGTACGAGACATATACAAGAAAAATGCGTTTATCTTGTGGACTGACAGAGTCCCGGGTAAAAACGGCTTTTTCACATCCATTGCCTCCTGATCCGATACTGCCAGGTCAAGCTTTTAGACCAGTTATGGATAACTGCCTACCGGTCTGACCTGCTCGAACGAGATCAGTCTTTTTATGGAATTACTCAGTTTCAGCCAGTCGCCACTTTCGCTGACAGCACCTGTGGTCGCTATTATTCTCGCGGTTATCACCCGAAAGGTTCTCTGGTCCCTGGGAGCCGGTATTATTGCGGGTGTTCTGCTGTTAACCAATTTTAACCCCGCGGATACACTCACCTATCTGGGTCAGGGCTTCTTCAGTGTGTTCTGGGATGACGGGCTGAATACCGGCAGCGTCTTTATTTTGGTGTTCCTGATGCTGCTGGGCATCATCACCACTCTTATTGATATCTCTGGTGGCGCCCGCGCTTTTGGCGACTGGGCCCGGGAAAGGGTGGAGACCCGCCAGGGTTCCCAGTTGCTGACAGTGCTGCTGGGTCTCATTATCTTCATTGATGATTACTTCAACAGCCTGGCTGTTGGTAATATCAGCCGTCCATTGACGGATCGTCATGGGGTCTCCCGCGCCAAGCTGGCCTACCTGATTGACTCCACTGCTGCGCCGGTCTGCGTGATCACACCGGTATCCAGCTGGGGCGCTTACATCATTGCATTGATCGGTTCCATCATGGTGGCCCACGAAGTAACCGGTACTTCCGCGATTTCAGCCTTCATCAGCATGGTGCCGATGAACCTCTATGCCGTCTTTGCCCTGGCCCTGGTGATCTGTACTGCCTGGATGGACCTCAACATTGGCCCCATGCGCACCCACGAGCGTCGCGCAAGGGCTGGTGAACTCTATGACACCCGCAAAGGCACCCCTCCCGGCAGCAGTGTACAGCTGTGTGACAATCGCAAAGGACGGGTGTCTGACCTTATCATCCCAGTCGTCTCCCTGGTTGTGGCCACTACTGCTGCGATGATTGGTACTGGTGCTGCGGCGCTTCAGGAAGCTGGAGAAGCTTTCTCCATTCTTGGTGCCTTTGAAAACACCGATGTCGTGAACTCTCTGGTCTACGGTGGTCTTGCCGGACTGGCTGTGACCGTCCTGCGTATGCTGGGCCGAGGCCTTGACGGCAGTGAGTGGAACCGGGCAGTGGTTGAAGGCATCCGTTCCATGCTGCCAGCCATTTACATCCTGATCTTTGCCTGGGTACTGGTAGATGTGATCAGCTCCCTGGAAACCGGCAAGTACCTGGCCGGACTGGTCAGCCAGTCAGCGATTCAGCCAAGCTACCTGCCAATGATTCTGTTCGTGGTTTCCGGCGCTATGGCCTTTGCCACCGGCACCAGCTGGGGAACTTTCGGAATCATGCTGCCAATCGCCGGTGATATGGCGGCGGCTGCTGACATTGCCATGCTGCTGCCGATGTTGTCTTCCGTTCTGGCCGGTGCCGTGTTCGGGGATCACTGTTCACCGATTTCCGATACCACCATCCTCTCTTCCACAGGCGCATCCTGTCATCACATTGACCACGTGACTACCCAGCTGCCCTATGCCCTGAGCATTGCCCTGGTTTCCATGATCGGTTACTTCGTGATGGGCATGACGGAATCTGTTGCCGGTGGTTTCATCACTTCGCTGGTGGTCTTCGGTCTGCTGCTGATGCTGTTCTGCAAGCTGTCAGGTTGCAACCCGGTGACTTCTTCCGGGGCTGTGCTGGCAGAGGAATAACGCCCTACACTGAAAATAGGAGCCTGACCGAGAATAGGCAGGTCGGCCTAAAATTCAGAAAGAGCGGCCAAATTTTCCGATCAATTCGATTAAATAGGTCAACTATTCGCACGAACTGATCAAAAAATTTGACTCGCTCTACTGACTCTTGCCTAAAGAGTAATCTCGACCGCTATTCTCGGTCAGGCTCCTGACGAAATACGAAAGGCAGGGACGCCTTCTTCCCGTTACCGGAGCAGGGACGCCATGAGCTTTGAACACCTGATGAAATCCGTCGCTGACAAGCATAACCTGGGCGAGCTGGATTTCCGCGATAACCGCTACTTCATCACCATCGACGGTCATATGGAAGTGGCCTGTTTCCAGGCCAACGGCCGTTTCTATATTTATGCCGTGATTGCAGCACTACCTGCCAATGACCGTGATCGGGATGAGCTTTTGCAGAAACTCTTGCAAAAGAATCTGGGGCTGGCCATGACACAGAGAGTCAATCTCTGTGTAGAACCTGATTCCGACGCCCTGGCGCTTTATCTTACCCGTCCGTTGCAGGGTCTAAATGAAGACATCATTGAAGAGTCCCTGGGCATCTTTGCCAACAATCATGAGTTCTTTCTCAAACAGGTGCATGAGGATACTATTGTCATGCCCTCCGTTCCCACAATGATCATGCCCTGAGCAGGAGCTGGCGGCATGTCTCAACCCCGGAACTCTTTGTTTGGCTGTCTCGTGACTCATCGTCCCGGGGGGGGATTTAACGGTCTCCGTCAGGCGAACAGTGATTTTCTCAGAGCTGTGATCCGTTACAGTACTTTTTCTGAACTGCACCTCTTTCTTCCCGGGAGCGATGTTGCCGACTTCGAACAATACCTGAAACCTTATCTTGCTGAGTATGGCCCTGATAAGACGGTTCGGATCCTGCCGGTGCACTGGTTGCCTGATTACCTGGAGACATATCAGTACACTGTCTTCCACTGCGGTGACCCTTTTATTTCCGAGCTGGTTTCATTGCGAGAGCGTCACGGCAAAGCCCTGTTTCCCATTACCGGTCGTGCACATACCCTGAGTGATGACCTGCGTCTGAGTCGGATGCGTGACCTGATTCTTTCTCCCGTCAGAGGTTGTGATGCAGTCCTTTGCAGCTCTGTAGCTCAGAAGCGAGTTATGAAAAGACTTCTGTCGGCCGCCAGCGGCAGCATCAGCGATTCTCTGGGTGTCGCTGTTCCCTACAAGGGGCGGGTTGAGCTGTTGCCCCTGGGCATAGAGCCGGAGTGCAATGAAAGGCTGGAAACTTCCGAGGCCAGAGCCAAACTGGGACTATCTCCTGACAGTCCAGTGATTCTCTGCCTTGGCAGATTATCGCCAGCGGATAAGATGGATCTTCATCAACTGCTGTTTGCCCTGAATGACCTGCTGGAGTCAGGCTTGATCGAGCGTTTTCAGCTGGTGGTCGCCGGGGCTGGTGACGCTGCCGGTGAGTATATGAGATCCCTGCTCGGCCAGGCCTATGAGTTAAACCTGGAAGATCATATCCGCTTTGAATTCAATGTCGATGATGACAGGAAGGCTCTGCTGTTCCAGGCTGCAGACCTGTTTCTTTCGATCGCTGACAACATCCAGGAGAGCTTTGGCCTGGCACCTCTTGAAGCGATGAAAGAAGGCCTTCCGGTGATTCTCTCGGACTGGAATGGCTATCGTGACCTGGTGGAACATGGACAAAGCGGTTTCCTGATAAAAACCATCTCTGCAGATACTGATCGCCTGAGCCGCTCTGTGGGTTTGCTGTATCCAGTTCACTCGAGACTGGTAGAAGCACAGGGTACGGCTGTAGATATTGAAGAACTCTCTGAGGTTCTGGGGCGCCTCATAAATGATCAGCAATTGAGAGTCGAAATCGGGAATGAGGCCAGGCAGCGGGTTCTGGAGTTGTTCAGCTGGCCTGTGGTCATGCAGGGCTATCACGATATTGTTGATCACCTCGTTGCTGAGTCTGCACGGATCACGCATCGCTCCGGACGTCCGGTGGGTGTCTCCCTGCAACATGTTTTTGGTCATTATGCGACTTCCCAGCTTGCTGAAGAGACCCGCCTGGTGGCTACTGACCGTGGCATCAGGGTTCTTCTGCAGTCAGAAAAAGGGTTCTTTTTTTCCGAGCTGGACGATTATTTGAGCAAGAGTTTGATTCGCTCTGTGATACAGGCAGCGGTTAAGCCAGTGTCGGTTACGGAGTTGGGTAGCCGTTTGCCAGAGCTTAGTGACTCAGAGTTTGTGCTTCCCTGGATGATGAAATATCAGCTGTTACAGCTGGCAGATAGTGAGTCCCAGATTGGTATCAGAAGAGCTGTAATGCCGAACCTTTCCATAGAGGGTGATGTCTTACAGACTCTTGCTGGGAAACTGGCTTTTCCGGAGCAGAGACGTTCCGTGTTCATCAAGCCTGTGTTGTCTGCCTGTCTTGCTGTTTGTGAAGGTTTTCTTCCGGACCAACAGGCTTCCAGAGAGGAAGTGTTGTCCTCTATTGCAACAGAGTTGATCAGGCTGCTGGATGAGCGTTTATTGCAGGCTGTTAGCTGGTTTGGTGAGAGCAGGGAGCTGTCTGCTTATGGGGATATCATTCAGCAGTTGGGACAGGAAGGTGGGCTGAATCAGTTGCGGAACCTCTATCCTCTCTGGTTCAGGAACTCCCGTAAGGAAGTCTTTCATGCTCTCCGGATGATAAAAGCCTTGGTTCGACGCCTGAACAGGGATCTTCACGAAATCAATAACCGGTTTTCAGATCTCTGGCAGCAACCGGCCTCAGAGCTGGTTGCCCTGGAGTTTCCCGGTGCGCATTCAAAGTGGTCAGTGGTTGTCATGCGCCTGGATAACGGTGAAAAGCTGGTTTACAAGGCCAGGGACCTGCGGATTGATAATCACCTGGTGGGCAGTGACAACAGTATTGCTGTTTCAGTGAACCGGTGGCTGGGTGATCTGCCCGGGATTGGAACAGTTACCCTGTTGCCGGGAATGGAAGTCATCAGGGGGAATGAGGTCTGGTACGGTTACTCCGAATATATTCCTCCTTTAGAGAAAGGGCTCATTTTAGACGAGGAGGGCGCGGCGGATTATCACCGGCATCTTGGGGTGCTTCTTGGATACTCCCTGCTACTGGGGCTGGCGGATCAGCATCATCTCAATATCATTCCGAGGAACGGGGTTCCCTGTCTTATTGATGTCGAAACGGTCTTCCATGGAGATGTTCTGAGGAATCTTGGTCGTGAGCTGAAAAATCCGGAAATGGCCTTTATTCGTGGTATTGAGGGCAGCAGTCTTGCCAGCACCGGCCTGAGGAATCTCTGGGAAAGTTTTCACACAACGAGAGTCAACTGTTGCTCCGTGCATTTGACCAATGGCGAATTCCTGCCTGAAGAACCTCTACAATGGCTGTCGGCCACTAATAACCTTTTAACTGTTGGTGGGCGTCACTCTCTGGATGGTGTGCAGCCTCATCTCTCTGAAACCTGTCTCCCGGAAATGATGGAAGGCATGGGGCGACTCCTGACGGAGGTGGCGGCTCATCGGGATGTGTGGGTAACTCTTGTTGAGCAGGCGGCAGACCTGGAGCTCCGTTATCAGCCCCAGCTGAATCTCAATGATGCCCGTAAGCAGTTACGGGACTTGCATGTATCCCCGGTTTTTCAAGAGTTTCCGGATGAGCGTCTGGAAAGGTACTTTCAGCGCCTGGCCAGAAGAATTGCCATGGCCGGGGAGGTCAGTCAGCGCTGGCTTGATGAAAGCTGGCAGGAGCCACTGGGACGGATCTCCAGTACCATGGCATCGGGCTGGTTGAGGATGAGGCAGCCCGTGTTTATCCGCCTGCCCGGTGATGACCGGCTATTTGTAAGGGATGCGGTGCTTGGCTGCAGGCCTGTTTCTGAGCAACCCTTTTTCAAGGCCGATTATCTGTCAGAAGCGGTAAGAATCGTTGACCAACTGGCCGCCGATAGGGAGTTGCAGAATCGGTTTACAGCCTCATTTCGACTTATGCTGAAGAACTGGCTGTCTGGGCAGCTTGAGCCCGGTAGCCAGATGCCGGAATGGCTTAAGAGGGACATTGTGAAGGGGTTGAAGGGCTGAGCGATTGTGTCAGCCCTTGTGGATGTTGTTGAGCAGTTCACCCGCCATCACTTTGACTTCCGGTTCGTCGGTGTTCAGGGCGGCCGTCAGGTAGTCTTCACTTTCCTTGTTCCGCCCCTCAAGCATCAGAACCATCCCGATAAAAGCCTTGATGCTCGGGTCGTCCGGAGCTTTTGGCAGAGCCTGCTTCTCAAGGATTTCCAGGGCTTCCTGGTTCATTTTCTTGTTCATGAATTCCAGAGCAAAACCGAGATAAGGCAGGGTGCTGTCCGGCCGGGCTTTTTCAATGGCATTGAAGATGGCGAAAGCGTGCTTGGGCAGACCGGCACTGCTGGCCATGAAGCCAATGTCGGCGACTTTCCTGATTAAAATCTCATCTGTCATGGCTCAGGCCCCTTGGGTTGGCTGTGAATGCTCAGAGTTTCTGGATAATGCTCTGGAGAGTGTCCTTGATGGACTTGATGACACTGGATCGCAGGCCTTCAACGATCATGTATTTGTTAAACTGCACCTGAAACTCAACCATATCCTTGGTGTTGTTAGGGTCCATTGTCGCAATACGGTTTTTCAGCTGACCGTCCAGAATCGCGGCCTGATCACCAAAGGTTTCCTGAATCCGGTTGAAGTTCAGGTTTCCGGTATCTGGCTGGGAATTGGGTTGGGACATGATCTAATCTCCTTATCAGACCATTGGTTTGTAAAATACTTCTCTATCGCTGGTGGCGCGGGTGCTCACTTTACGCCATGGTATTTCTGCCACGCCTTGTCCACGGTTTCTGCCGCAGCGAAAACTGCGGTAATCATTGAGGACGATTTTTCAAACTCTTCAGGAGAAATGCCTTTTTCCTGCTCTTTCCTGAGGCGGAATGCTTCATCAACGAGTTCTTTCAGCAGCTGCTCCCGGTACTCGCCATCCTTGTCCTGCATCAGGAGGTCTTCCGTCTCCGAGAGGTGTATCTTCTCATCGTTTTTTAATTGACTGGCCACCGTTGCCTCCCAGGCGATATTTTATTCGGTCAGTTCCATTACTTAATAAAAGATACTCAAGGTTAATATCTTCAATTATATACCCGTTGACGAGTTTTGCCCCCACAAGGTACTTCTGGCCGTCTTCCATGATTACGTAGGGAACCCTGCCCATGCTGACCCCCCGGATCTGCAGCGAGGGTGGCAGGGCCTGAGATTTGGCGCTGCCGGGAGCGCTGTTGGAGCGGGTTGCCACTCGCAGGACTGGCCGGTTGCCATAGCGCTTGCGAAAACGAGTGGCAACCTCGTTGAGGTTGTAGACCTGCTCCTCATCCAGAAGATGTCCCTCAATGCTGATCTGGTTGGGCTTCTGTATCAGGTGAACCCGGGGGCTAAGGCCTTTCTCCCTGAGCATGGAGCGAAGGGCGTTAATCCTGCCAGCCTGGTTTTCGACTTGGTCAACAATGGAGACCAGTCCGTGGAGTTCCTGCTTTAACATGTTGCTGATTAGCGTCAATTCATCAGTAGTGGAAACATAGCCGGTCAGTACCAGTGAGCCAGGCGTGTTATCCAGTTCCAGGTTGAGTGATTGGTAACCCCGGCTTTTCAGCAGGGCATCGCCGTTGGCCCTTAGTTCATTCATGACAACCAGTTGGGAGCTGAAGGGGATGCCTCTTTCCTGAAAGGCTGCCTGGAGGACGGACTTCCCTTTTTGAGTGCTGGTGTAGCCAGTGATCAGAATGGATTTATCGGGGAGTTCCTTGAATTTGATGTTTTTCTGGTTGAGTTCCCTTCTGACTTCCTTGGCCTGTTCCAGATAACCGACTTCTACTTGCTGTTCTTCCTTTTTTACCTCTGCTTCGGAAATCAGTAGCATGGCGATCAGGATGATGACAACCAGAAGGCTGGCGGGAACGCCGATCAGCCATTTTTTGTCGATGTTGGCCAAAGGATTTTCAAACTCTTCACCTTCTTCGTACTCCTCTTCGCTTTCCTCTGCATCCAGCTCTTCATCTTCGCTTTCTAAAAGGGGCAGGCCTTCATCGTCTTCAGTATTTGGGAAAAAGTCGCCGTCTTCGTCACCAAAATCCATGTCGGTGTCGGAGTCAGCTTTTACCTCGGGTGCCGGGCGTTGCAGTTCAGGCAGGGGGATGTCGGGCCAGTCCTCATCAGCAGGCCCCAGGGTGAAGAAAAGACCGCTTGAGGTAATCACATCAAAGGCGTTGGCGTTGAGAAGTTTTTTTCCAGGCTGCCCGTTCAGGTAGGGAGGCTCTTCACCACCGCCCTGTTGGATCTGGATGAAGCCTTCTTCGGAGAGTTCAATGATCAGCTCCATCTCGTGGAGAGATGCGTCAGTCAGGATGAGGTCGCAGGTGTCGCCCCTGCCGAGGGAGTGCCGGCCTGCTTCCAGAGGGATTTCGGCGCCCTGGTGATTGCCGGAAAGTATTTTCAGGTAAAACTCTTTCACGCCCTCTGTAACCTCCACTCCGGCAGGAGGCAAACCAGATTCAGGTTGGCGTCATGGGAAAGTTGTTCCGGCTTTAACCGGGGGAGACTGTCCTTTCTTGCTGGCAATTCGAACATCCTGTTGTTCCTGCCTCTTTATGTTGGGGGGATCCCGTGTCAGTTGTGATCCTTCATAAAACTGTTTTTCTGGCAGCCGGTGACGAAAGAGGGTTATACATTCATCATGGTATAGCGATGCATTGGTAAAAAAACCAGCTGCGGTAATAAAACTAGATTAAGGGAAACCCACTGCCATTGCCAGTGTGGGGGGCGGTCATTGATGAATGCTTCACCGCACAAATAGGCTGCGTTTTGTCTGAGGTAATAAAAAAATGTCACACTGTGAGGCAGGTGGCGTAAACGACTAAAAGAACCATTAGAAAGAAAAAAGTGTTGCTTAGCGTCGATTGATAGAGCTGGATCGATGGTACCGGGAAATGGGCGTGGTATACGACATGGAAAGCCAGGGAGTCGAAAGCGCTGGCTGCAATCCTGCACCAGCGTATATAGAACATTAAGTATTCAGCATCAGAGTACTCAGGCGCTGGTATTGGCCTGGTTGTTATCCGGAAAGTAGCGTTCCAGTATTTCCGGGGCGTCTTTCAAGGCATCGCTGGCTTGTTCACTGGTCGCCGGCGTGATGCTGGTACTGGACAGTTTCATCCACTGGATGCTGGCGTCAAACCAGAACCAGTTCCCCTGGTCCGTAAGGCATAAGGCTCTTGCCGTATAGTTGACGGATGGCACCAGGGGCAGGTTAATAGACCCGGTAATCAGTTTTCTCACAACGGTGGCGTCGTGGCAGGAATAGGTTATGTCGTTGTAACGTCTTTCAAAGCGGTCGAAGGCGTCGGCAAACATTTGTCCGGCCATGTGATCCTGCTTCAGGCTCAGGTAATAAAGAGCGAAGGCGCTGACAATAATGACGATGACGCTTTCCATGGATAGCTTACCTCCCAGGCTTATATATTATTAATATTGCTAGCGTCCATACCTGCTATTTCTAAACCCTTGTTGCCTTGAAAAGGTGCTCACATCCCCCGGGGTGTAAGCCGTATTTTCCGCTCATGGTTAAGTAGCAAAGATGCCGCCCTGCTGACTGGGCTGAGCTGGGCGGGATAAAATCTGTCCTGCGACTTTCCCGCTCAAGGCTGTGGTATTTGATGAGCAGTTTGTGTGCCTGATTTGCTGGCAACAAACTGCTCTTCCAGCATCTCTTCTTTCAATGAAACCACAGTTGATGGCATTGGTAAAATGCAATTGTGTCGATAGAACTGGCTGATTTTCCTGGGTATTTCCTGAAAGCGTTATCAAAGCGCCCAGTCCGCAATCATCTGTTTGGCGATCGGGCGGTGGGCGTCTTTACCCAGCAGGGCTTCAATCAGGGCAAAGCTGAATGCCATGGCGTTGCCGGGGCCCTGGGCTGTGATCACCCGCTTGGCCCGGTCTATGACTACGGTATCACCAGGTTGCGGCAGGGCTCCGTCGAGCTGGTCCAGGAAGCTGGGATAACAGGTGGCCTTGATGTTATCAAGCAGTGAATGATGGGCCAGAACTATGGCCGGAGCAGCGCAGATGGCCGCATACCAGCGGTTGCCTGTCTGCTGTTCCCGGAGGATCTGAAGCAGCTCATTGCTATCCCTGAGGTTGGCGGCGCCGGGCATGCCGCCGGGCAGCACCACCAGGTGAAAAGCTTTTCCAAGGCAGGATTCTATGTGACAGTCAGCGGTGAGCTTTACACCTCTGGATGCTTCTATATCCAGGTTGCCATCCCGGGTGCAGGCGGCCACTGTCAGACTCGCGCCGGCTCTGCGCAGTGTATCTATGATGGTAACGGCTTCGATTTCTTCGCAGCCTTGGGCAATGGGAACGAGAACCTGCCAGGACATAGGTGCCCCCTGATGGATAGTAACGCAGCTTGAAGGGAATTGGTCAGCTTTTACTCTAGTCTGGATACGCCATAAAGCCACTGCTTATGACTGAAGAACTGAAGATGGGGCGGACAGGGAAGGGGCTGGGCCTTTTGCGCCCAGCTGTACTGTATGTCAGACAATGGCTGGTTGCTGATTGAGTGTTTCCAGCAGTGCGTAGCCCTGGGTGTAACCATTGTGATAATCGGCGACCAGTCTGGCCCGGTTTCTTGTGCTGCGGGTGGAGTTCAGCGGTGACTCAGGCGCGATTTCAGTGATACGGATGTTTTTGCCCCTGAGCGCTTTCAGGCTCTCAAGGCTCTGGTTGTAGATACTGTACTGTTCCCGGATCAGTTGAGAGAGGGCGGGCTGACCCCGGAACTGCCAGGCCAGCATTCTGTTGCGGGAGGAAGCGCGCTTCCTGTAACTGCTTTCCCGGGTCCTGACCAGAACGATATGATCGTGCCCGTCTTCTACCGCCTTCATGGCCGGCAGTGGGTCGGAAAGCGTGCCATCCATCAGGGCCCTGCCTTCTATATAGATGGGATCGCGATAGATCATGGGCAAGGCGCTGGAGGCCTTGAGAATCTGAAACATGGTTTCAGCATCGGTGTCAGAGTCAATCCTGTGATACACCGGGTAGCCGGTTTTGGTGCAGGTGGTCACCACGGTGAAGCTGCTGTCGGCCAGAGTTCTCTGAAAGCGCCGGGCATCCAGGGCGTGCTGGTTGCCGATTTTTGCAAAAAACCAGTCCAGGTCAAACAGGTTACCGCCGCGCAGGTGGCGGGAGAAGCTGATGAAGTGAGGTTCCAGGCAGGCGCCTGTATAGATGCTGAGATTGCGACCGCGCTGGCCGGCAATAAAAGAAATCAGGTTCAGTGCGCCGGCAGAGACGCCGTAGAATCCATCAAAGCTGCGGAATCGTTTGTCCATGAATGCGTCGAGCACACCGGCGGCAAATATGCCCCGCATGCCTCCGCCTTCTACGACAAGAGCTGTCTTTGCCTTGGTCGGTATTTCAATGGCTTGCATGTATCTGAAAAAAATAAAGCCGGTCCAGTGCCGGCTTGTGATGTGGTAGCGGGAGCTGGATTCGAACCAACGACCTTCGGGTTATGAGCCCGACGAGCTACCAGACTGCTCCATCCCGCATCAATGATCTTTTCAAACAGTCGATGAATGTCTGGCATCGGCCGTCT
>JBPCXN010000316.1:0-5643 GCA_051008495.1 Endozoicomonas sp.
ACAGAGTTTCAGCGTGGGCGCGTCGAAACCTATCCGGTGGATCATGATGGCTATGCCATGCCTGGCAACTGAACGTCGCCCCAACACGACTGCGGAAACTACGGTATTTCACCCGCAGTATTGCTAAAATACCGGCCAGCAGGAGTAAGCTAACTTGGTTACGGATGCCGGCGAAATGGAGTGTGAAAATGAAAAAATGGCAGTGCGTCGTCTGCGGTTTTATCTACAGCGAGGCCGAAGGCTGGCCGGAAGACGGTATTGCGCCCGGTACCCGCTGGGAAGACGTTCCGGATGACTGGTTATGCCCTGATTGTGGTGTCGGCAAAGACGATTTTGAAATGATTGAGATCAGCTGACCCTGAATTTCTGTGCATCCCTAGGCATTTAAGGCGCTCAGGCTATTGCCCTGATCGCGTCAGTGTTTTAGTCTGGTGGTGGTTGCTTACCCAATGGAAGAAAGAAAAACAAAAAAGGAGAGCATGGCACCATGCGTAAACCAGAACTTGTCAGTGCAATCGCTGACCAGGCAGACATCACCAAAGACCAGGCCAGCCTGGCCCTGAACGCCCTTATCGACACTATAACCAATGCCCTGAAAGAAGAAGATACTGTCAGCCTCGTCGGCTTCGGAACTTTCCTTCAGCGCAGCCGTGCCGCCCGCACAGGCAAAAACCCCCAGACCGGCGCGCCGATCGAGATTGCCGCCAGTAACACCGTTGCCTTCAAGCCGGGCAAAGCCCTTAAGGACGCCGTAAACGGCTAACCAGTCCCATAACCCGGGCTAACAACCCGTTTGAAGCTGCCTGCGGATAAATTCCCGGTCAGCTTCTTTTTGTTAAGCCCTGATAAATTCTTTTGACTTCCTTCCGCCAATAGCGTGTTATGCCCCCTTCAGGTGTCTTTCACCAAGGCAATGTCCTGCCTGCAACTCACGACAGCCAAGAAAAATAAGGAGAGATTCGTGAAGTTTCGATTCCTGCTATGGGCCCTGGGTTTCCTGATGAAGCGTGCCCAGCGTAAAAGCGAAGAGTTCCGAAAAAGCCTGGAAGGCCAGGATATGACCTTCCAGATCACCAGCCAGGACGGAGTCGCCCGGCAATACACTGTCGCCAATCAGGCGGTCACCACCCGGGCCGGAAAAGTGGCCGAACCGACCTTCGAGCTGTCATTCAAGGACGCCGGCACCGGCTTCGCCATCATGACCGCCAAAGAGGCTGAACTGGCCTTTATGAAGGGTATTCAGGATAAGGACATCACCATCACCGGCGACTACACCAAGCTGATGTGGTTCCAGGAGGCAATGAAGCACGCCAGACCGGAGAATAAAAAAGCAGCGTGATTGCGGCAGAATGCCAGCAATCATTCCTTGCTGGCAGAATCCTCTGTTCTGTTGACCTGGGACAGCCAGATTGTCTCGGCATAATGCCCCAGCAACCAGAGGCTGATGCCCAGCAAACTGAAAAACAGCGCCTTGTGCAGGTTATCCCAGCAGAGTTCAAAGAACCGGGTATAAAGGTTGATAAAAAGAAACACCAGGCCAAAACCGCGCATGACACGATCATCGAATTTCAGGCCTACCGCTATCGCCACGAAACTTGCCAGGCCGAACATTACCGACCAATGCAACAGTTCATACTGTTTCACTTCCAGCCAGATTTCCATATCGCCATAGTTCCCGAAAATCGACAGGATCCAGAGAGCGATAAACAGATAGAGCAGCCCCATGACCCGGGTAATATGCTGAAAAATAGTCAGACCACCAAACAGCAGGTAGCTGAACAGAACCAACGCCCCACCAAATAAAACAAATCGGAGAGGGTAATTCATTCCCAGGTAATAGCTTCCCCACCCGGATATGTAGCCCGTCTCCGCGCCAAACCAGCAGCCCAGCGACAGTAGACAGAACAACCAGACCAGCCTGGATGACAGGCAAAGGCCAATAACGCCATAAGCAACAGCGGCCAGTAACAACAGCAGGGAAAAATGGCCGCTGGCCGAGTCCAGCGTTTCACCCAGAAAAGCAATGGAACTGGCGATTGCAACGACACCCAGAAAGAACACGGCATCCTGACTGAACACCCTGTCAGGTTTTCTGTGGCGCAGGTTCAACCCAACCCAGAAAACCGCCACAGCCAGGCCAAAGAAAAACAGACTTTTTATTGCCGGAGGGCTGTTAAACAACTCCCTGATAATCTCCAGCAACCTTGCATCCATAACCACTGCCCCCATGGAAATCAGAATGCAAGCCAGCGCACTCCAGAAGGAGTAACGGGCCAGCCTCTGCCAGTCGAAGGCTTTTTGTTCCAGTGACTGACTCAGAACCTCTTGCCGGTCACTGTCCAGAAGTCCCTGACGGTGCCAGTCTGCCAGTACCTTCCGGAGAAACCTTTGTTCTTTTCTGGTCACTTTCATCGTCCTTCTCCACGTCAAAACCTGTACCGGGGCATATACACTCTAGCGACCACGAAGGATCAATATTTAAGGCAGAAAGCTTTGAACAAACCCGTGCACATGAGCGAAAAAATGTCTTTATACCGGCATAACCCGTACAAGCCGCAGCCAGGAAATTGCGGATAAACTGTTGACACTTTCAGCGATCATCCCTAATATTCGCCGCACTTGCTGAGCAACACAACGCAGCTCACGAGGCCCAGGTGGCGGAATTGGTAGACGCGCTAGCTTCAGGTGCTAGTGTCCGAAAGGGCGTGGAAGTTCGAGTCTTCTCCTGGGCACCAATCATTCTAAATGATTGGTCGGAACACAGTGAAACAACTGGCCGTTCCACTCTAATTTGATGATATGCCCAGGTGGCGGAATTGGTAGACGCGCTAGCTTCAGGTGCTAGTGTCCGAAAGGGCGTGGAAGTTCGAGTCTTCTCCTGGGCACCATATCATTGTTAAAAGCTGATCTATTGATCGGCTTTTTTCGTATCTGCACAACCAAAATCTCGCCTTTCCTTTTATCCGTAAACCAACATCCTCACGCCAAACAGCCCACCGCTGAAATAATCAAACAGGTACGCCAGACAATTATAAACCCAATCTATAGCTCTATGGGCAATGTCTCACAAAACCCATAGTCAATCCCCGACTTTCAGGATTGTGTAAAGACGAGATAATGAAATTGTCAGCTGAGACAGGATGTCGCGAAAGCCAGGAGGCAGGCAGCTGACTATCAGGGATAGATACGGGCAGGAAGCCACGACAGGAAGTCAGAAAACAGATCCAGGAAGGATCTGTTTTTGTTTCTACTTACGACAAATTTCCCCATATCGCGTACCAGTTCAAACATCTCACCACCAACACACGCATTATCGCTTTTCGATTGTTAGACTGTTGACGCATTGTCAAAATTCCACGCTCGCTGCATTTACACTCTTCAGGCTGTATTCGTCAGAATACAAAGTGAGCGACATAATAAGGACAGCAGGCAACGTATGAACTATCAGGCTCTTTTTGGACAGATAAAAAATGGGGCTTTCTGGTGACACCGTCATTGAATTAATGGAAGTAGACGACAATTTTATTGCAGGCTATGAAAGCTGTGCAGCAGAGGCTGAAGCCTGGGATGGCAGCAACCCCTATCGACTGATCAGTTTCCAGGAGGAACGCGGTGAAAGAAACGGATTTCAACCTGATCAATTCCAGGAATGTCAGCGAGTGGCACGAAAGCGTTGATGTTCTGGTCGCAGGTTTTGGCATTGCTGGCGCCTGTTCTGCCCTTGGCGCCCGGGAAGGCGGAGCCAGAGTTCTGATCCTGGAGCACGGCAGCGGTATCAGCGGTACAACTACAGCGGCGGCAGGTCACTTCTACCTCGGGGGCGGCACCCCGCCGCAGCTGGCGAACGGTTTCCAGGACACTGCTGAGGATATGTATAACTACCTCATAGCCAACACTCCAGAACCCGATGAGGAAAAGATCCGACTGTACTGCGAACAAAGCGTTCAACACTTTAACTGGCTTACCGAACAGGGCATCCCTTTCAACAACGGCTTTTATCAGCAGAAACACGTGGAACAGCCCACCGACGAATGCCTGATCTGGTCCGGCAACGAAAAGGCCTGGCCGGTTAGTGAGAGAGCAAAACCCGCTCCGCGCGGCCACAAAGTGGAAAAGGAAGGCAGTGAAGGTGGCAGCCTGGTAATGAAGCGCCTGACAGAAAAAGCTGTGTCAGAAGCTGTAAACTTTCAATTTGATGCTGCCGTGAAAAACCTGGTGATAGACGATGACGGCAGAATAGTTGGTGCCCGGTACACTCTTTTCGGTGAAACCCGCTTTGCCAGGGCAAACCAGGGTGTCATTCTGGCAACCGGTGGCTTTGCCATGAATAAGGTCATGCTCAGAGAGTACTGCCCACAACTCGCCACAGACAGTATATTCAAACAGGGCAACCCTAACGACGATGGCAGTGGCATCCATCTTGGCCTTTCTGCCAACGGTGTGGTCATGCACATGCAGGGGGCTCTGGTCACTTCTCCCTTCTACCCACCTGAAAACCTGATCAGAGGCATCCTGATCAACAAACTCGGCAAACGCTTCATTAATGAAGACTGTTACCACGCTAAAACAACCGATGCCTGCCTGCAACAGCCAGACGGTGTGGCATATCTGATATGTGATAACAACAGCTTTGACCACCCGCTGTTTGGCATGCAGGAGCTGATTGATGCCTGGGAAAGCATTGAAGAAATGGAGTCGGACCTCAACCTGCCCAGGGGTGCGCTGCAAAACACCGTTTCCCGATACAACGCTTTCGCAGCCAAAAGCGAAGACCCACAGTTTCATAAACACCAGGACTGGCTGAGGCCTCTGAATGAACCTCCCTACGGCGCCCTGCAATGCAGCCTGGGCAAGGCCGGTTTTGTAGGCTTCACTCTTGGCGGCCTCAAGGTCTCCATCGATGCAGAAGTTATCGACCGAAAAGGAAAAGCCATCCCTGGCTTATACGCTGCCGGAGCGTGCGCATCGAACATAGCTCAGGATGGGAAGGGTTATTCCAGCGGCACCTGCCTTGGTGAAGCCAGCTTTTTTGGTAGGAGAGCAGGACTGCATGCAGCCGGAAAAGTGGGCTTCAAATAAGTACTTCACACCATATAGATCGGGACCAAAGAGGAATTTGCGCATAAGCTGTTTTCAAAGTTGACAAACAGCCCCAGCATAAATATTATTCACCTCGTTCCTTGCCGGTATAGCTCAGTTGGTAGAGCAACTGACTTGTAATCAGTGGGTCCCGAGTTCGACTCTTGGTGCCGGCACCAAACATGACAAAGCCCGTAGCGTTAGTAAGCACTACGGGCTTTTTCGTATCTGATGATTTGCCCCCAGTTTTGCCCCCAGTTTCTGTCACGCTGTCTTTCACACTAAAAGCCTGGCGAATCAATCTGGACTCTTTTGCTCATTCCTCTGGCAAAGCCCAACTCAACACATATGACAATCATCCTTCCGTCTCGACTCGTTATACTCCCTATCCCATAAACTCTTCTGTGTTATCCGGTCTGTACCAATCTGCTGACTTTCCCAGCGCTGCAGATCGTCAATATGAAAGCGAACCAGCTTGGGGCCGAGCTTACAGGGTTTAGGAAACTTACTGGTTTTCATCCAGTCATAGATAGTTGAAACCCCAACACCATAGCGCTGACTGGC
>JBPCXN010000317.1:0-20813 GCA_051008495.1 Endozoicomonas sp.
AAGGGAGTCAGCCCCATTGATAGACAGTATTCGCCTGAACCGTGTGCTGGTTCCCCTGACCGGGCATATGCTGACCACCAGCTTCAGCCTGCCGCTGGAGATGCTCCAGGCCGCCATGACCTATTGCCAGCTGCAACGGCAGGACAGAAAAACCGAGGTAAAGTTCTGCGCAGAGAGTCTTGAACCGGTCCAGAGCATGAGCGGTATCCCGGTGACACCTGAGTTAACGCTATCAGAATCTGGCCAGGCGGATCTGGTCCTGGTCCCTGCCCTTTGGCGAAACCCCATGCCAGTGGTGAGAAGTTCCCCTGCATTGGTTGATTGGCTCAGGCAACAACATACAAAGGGTGCTCTCTTCTGTGTAGCCGGAACCGGCATCGCCTTCATGGCAGAGTCAGGTCTTCTGGATAACCAGCCTGCAGCCACCCACTGGTACTACCTGGATCGATTGAAAAAGCACTACCCCAGGGTGGATTTCAAACCCAATCATCTGATCACCCGCTCCGGAAGAATATACTGTGCCGGGAGTGTCAACTCGGTAGCCGACCTGATGGTGCATATTATTGGGCTGGCCATGGGCGAATCCGTGGCCCATCGGGTTGAGCAGCAGTTTTCCCATGAAATCCGCCGCCCTTTCGAACAGACACACTATGCCGAAGATCATACGACTGTGCATCAGGATGAGGTGATCGTAAGTCTGCAGGACTGGCTTCAGAATCACTTCAGTGAAGAGGTTTCCCAGGATCAGATGACTGCCCAGAGTGGCCTGACAAAACGAACTCTGCACCGTCGATTCAGCGAAGCGACCGGTATGTCACCGGGCTCCTATCTGCAAAAACTGCGTCTGAACCAATCGACGGAACTGCTGAAAAGCACGGACTTGTCGGTTTCAGAGATAGCGCTTCGCTGTGGGTACGGGGATCCGGACTACTACAGTCGCTTATTTAAAAAGCAGTATCAGCTGAGTCCCACTGACTTCCGCCGCAGCGTCAGGGGCAAACTGTTTCATCTCAGTGACAAGCAGTAATAAAGATCTGTCTGCACCTGGGCTCACAGTCTTTACGCGCAGGCCGACAAAGAATAATCTAGGCACGCGGGGTTCTAATAAGGAAGATTACCTATGCAAAAGTCATCACTTCTGATTATTGCTGCACTTTTGTTGCTGACATCGGTTTCCAGGGCATCAAGCCCCATTGGCACCTGGAAAACCATAGATGACGCCACGGGTGAAGCCATGAGCCTGGTGCACATCATGGAGCAGGACAACGCCCTGGTAGGCCGGGTTCAGCAGATTCTCGATGAACAGAAAAGAGCTGCCCTCTGTGACAAGTGCAAGGGGGAAAACAAGAACAGAAAAATTGAGGGCATGACGATCATCTGGAATATGCGCCCCAATGGCTCCCATTTCGACCATGGCAAGATCCTGGACCCCTCTTCCGGCAAGATATACAGTGCCACGATGAAGGTGCTTGAAGAGGGAGAAAAACTGGAAGTCCGTGGCTACCTGGGTATATCCCTGTTTGGTCGTTCCCAGGTCTGGGAGCGGGTGCAATAGCGGTTTGCCCATTGATCTCCAAGCCATCGCATTACTGCTGGTTCTGGCAGGGTTTACAATAACTGTAGGGTCTATTGCATACTGGAGCCTGAAGCTGGGTATTACTCCGACACCCAGCAGTTTCAGGGTCAGAAACGCCCTGAAGCCACTCCTCCCTGAAGGCATAAAAAACGACATTGTTGAGATGGGCTGTGGCTGGGGCTCCCTGTTGCCCTTACTGGAGAGACAATACCCTTCTTCAAGAATTATCGCCTGCGAGCGCTCCCCCATTCCCTGGCTGTTCAGTCGTTGTCGTTTTTATAGACACCCCGGCATTGACGTCAGGAAGATGGATATAAAGCACCTGGACCTGGCCAGTACCGGGCTGGTGGTATGCTATCTGCAAAAAGATATCATGAAGGAGCTGTCTGAACATTTCAGGATGCACCTGCCACTCAACAGCTACATCCTGACTCTCACCTTTCACCTGCCCGGCTGGAAACCGCTGAAAACCATCCATGCCACGGATCTCTACAACACGCCTGTCTATCTCTATAGGAAGGATCAGGCCCCCGAATGCTGGCAAACAGGTATCAGGGTGTCTGAACTCACTTCGGTCCAGCGATAGGTTTCAAGCTGTTCAAGTGTACAGCTCATACAACCTTTACTGCAGCCTGACTGCTCACAGACCATTTTGCCTTTACGGATCCAGTGATCAAGCATACCTCTGAGCGCATCGGGACTGACATCGAAATGGGTGCTGAGTTCAGCAAGGGTGCATGCCCCCCTGCCCGATACATAGCTTTTAACTTCAATCAGCATGGGCGTCTCTTGGAATCACCACAGGCACTCCCTTCAACGGCAATGGCCTGGGGTATCAGATTATCCCCGGCCCTTTTCATGATCATGAAAATTAACGACATCGCCAATGCAATGGCAGCAGTCCAGCCAAGTGATATCGCAGGCTGAACAGTCAACAGGGACATCTGGTAGTAGAGCGTCGCCACAGCATAGCCCAGGAAAAAGGTCCAGCCGGATACAAACAGAGTCCATCCCAGGCTGGTCTCGCGGTAGATAGCACCCAGTGCGGCCACACAAGGCGTGTACAGCAGGATAAGAAGCAGATAAGCAATAACAGCCGCTTCACTGGGAAACAGGCTTTGCATCACAGAGAAGGTACTCATATGCACTTCCTGATCATCTGCCACCGTATCGAGATCACTAAGATCACCAACATCCATACCTAATGGGTCAGAAAATGCACCGGACAGGTCAGCGATGTTCGCAGGAATACTGGCAAAAGCTTCCAGGATTCCTTCACTGAGATTAAACCCTTCTTGCTCCATTTCAGCACTATGGTTCATATCTGCGGCAATAGATGTGTACATGGCGTCAAGAGTGCCAACCACGGCTTCTTTGGCCAGGATGCCGGTAAAAATACCCACCGCAGCAGGCCAGTTTTCCTGCGTCATGCCCATTGGTGAAAACGCCGGTGTAATGGTCTGGCCAATCCTGGTCAGCATGGACTGGTCGGTATTCTGGTTTCCAAAGGAACCATCAGTTCCAAGGCTGTTCAGAGTGTTCAGTACAACAACCACAATAACAATGGCTTTACCGGCACGGAGCATGAAAACTTTCAGTCGATCCCAGGTTCTCATCAAAACCTGCTTGACGGATGGCAAGTGATAATTCGGCAGTTCCATAACAAATGGAGATGTCTCACCGCCCAACAGGCTGCGTTTCAGAACCAATCCAGTGAAGACGGCTGCGAGAATACCAACTAGATAGAGAACAAAGACAACATTCTGCCCCTTACCAGGGAAAAACGCCGCAGCAAACAGCGCATAAACCGGTAGCCTGGCACCACAGGACATAAAGGGTGCCATGGCGATGGTCAGCATCCGGTCTTTCTGGTTATCAAGGGTCCGTGTCGCCATGATTGCCGGCACGTTACAACCAAATCCGACCAGCATGGGAACAAAGGCCTTCCCCGGCAATCCGAGGGAACGCATCAGGCGATCCATGACAAAAGCGGCCCGGGCCATATATCCGGAATCTTCCAGAATGGAAAGAAACAAAAACAGCGCAGCGATCACCGGTATAAATGTCGACACTGTCTGGATACCGGCGCCAACACCCTGGGCCAGCAAGGCTACCAGCCAGGAAGGCGCACCCAGAGTTGTAAGCCAGTGCCCCAGCCCATCCACCAGCAGGGTGCCGGTAAGGATTTCAAAAAAGTCGATAAAGGCGCTGCCAAGGTTCACAGAAAACATGAACATGAGGTACATGACACTGAAGAATATTGGCAGGCCCACTATGCGGTTGAGCACAACACGGTCAATTCTCTCGCTCAGTTTGTGGTTCAGTTCACCAGAACTTTTCACCACCTTCTTCATGATTCCACTGATGGCATCATAACGACCACTGGCCACCAGAATATCAATATCCTCGCCAAGGCTGCTTTCAATCGCCCGTCGTTCAGCACCAGCCTTATCAGCAAGGCTGGAAGGTACATGGTCAAAGCCGTCTGCCTCCCCTTCCAGCAACTTGATCGCGCACCAGCGCAATGCCGTATCATCATCTCGCGCATTTCGTACATCATTAATGAGTGTTGAAAGGGCAGTTTCAATCTGATCATTCAGCTGTAAAGGGCTGGCAGAAGACAGGCCTTTACGGAAAAAACCATCCAGCAGGTTCTTAAGCTCTTCAATTCCCTGGTTGCGACTGGCTATGAGAGGAATAACCGGACATCCCAGCGATTTGGACAACGCACCGGGATCGATTTCAATGCCCTTATCAGCAGCAACGTCCATCATATTCAGGACGAGGAGTACCGGGAGTCCCATATCCAGGAGCTGGCTGGTCAGATAGAGGTTTCGCTCAATGTTGGAGGCATCCACTATGTTGACGATCAGCTCAGCTTCCCGTTCCAGGATAAAATCCCGGGCAATGCGTTCATCCAGGGAAACCTGGTCATCCACTACATCGAGGCAATAGGTACCGGGGAGGTCCACCACTTCAATGGCGAGCCCCTTATGCTGATAATGTCCGCTGCGTTTCTCGACCGTGACCCCCGGCCAGTTTCCAACACTCTGGCGGGCACCGGTCAGCGCGTTGTAGACCGTTGTCTTGCCACAATTCGGGTTGCCTACTATGGCAAATACATGATCGCTCATAGAGGGCTAACCTCGACAGCAATAGCCTCATGCCGGCGAACGCTGAGTTGAAAGCCCCTGATATTGAGCTGAATAGGGTCACCAAGAGGTGCTACACGACTGATGGTAAAAACAGTCCCCGGCGTCAAGCCCATAGCCAACAGTTTCCTGCGATAGGCCTTGCCAGCTTCCCTGAAAGCTTTGACACGGCCAGCGTCTCCGACCTGAAGCTCGCCCAATGTTGCTGTCATTTATCGCTCCCGCTTCAACCTCTGGCAGGAAACAACAACGAAGTGCCGGGTTGAAGATAACTTCCGGGACTAACCGGTAATTGATTGGTAAGACTGGTGGCCGTTGATTGAGTTATGGACTGGACTAACGGCCTTGCTCGATTTCTGGAGAGGATAAGAATATACGTAAATGAGAATGGTTACAATTTATATAAAGATCAACAACAATTCGGCTTTCCGAAAACCCGACACAGCAAACTACTATTCACCTTCTATTCCCTGGACAGGGGCTACGGCGCCCCAGGTATGACAACCAGGGCACAGCCAGTGCATTTCCCTGCCGGAAAAGCCACAGGCGCTGCATTTATAGACCGGCTTGGTTTCCAGCATGTTATCCGTCACATCCTTGAGCAGGGAGATACTGGTCAAGGATTCCACGGTAGGGTTGCGTAACTGCAGTTTCATAAGCTCGTTCAGCCCCCTTAGCGAAGGTGACTTCCTGAGCTGATTTGCCAGATAACCCTGGGCATAGTCTTCTCCATGGCTGTAGATCAGCATCCTGGTCATGGAAAGAATAATGGCTGTGCCGGGCCTTTCATTCAGACAGCGGGCAAGATAGGCTCCCAGGCCCCGGTTATTGCCCAGCCGGGCGTAGGCCTCTTCGAGCAGAGGCAGTGACAGGGGCACATAGCGAATATCCTGCCGGGAAATCCGCTCCAGCACTTTTATCGCTTCCCGGGTATTGCCTTCGGCACTTTCCATGCCGGCGAGAATCAGGCTGGCCCGAACGCAGTTCCGGTCCCTTGAAAACGCCTGGCGGATAAATTTTCTGGCGCCTGTACGGTCATTATGTGAGAGGCAAAGCTCGGCCTGCTCACAGTAAAGATGAGCCAGTACCGGCCCATAGATTTCGCCGGTGAAACGCCTGAGCTGCTCAGCTACCTCAACCGCCCTGCCCCAGTCTTTTTCATATTCGTAGATCTTCAGCAGTTCCCGCAGCGCTTCAATACGATAGTCGTGGTTCTGGCGGGACAGTTCCGCCAGCATAGCTTCGGCACGGTCGTAGAGACCCGCGCTCATATAGTCCTTGGCCAGCTCAAGCTGGACCCTTACGGACTGTGAGTCGGTGAGGCTGGGCCGAGCCAGCAGATCCTGATGCACTCGAATGGACTTATCCACCTCCCCCCGCCTACAGAACAGTGTTCCCAGGGCAAGATAGGTATCCACGGTATCATTGTTGAGATCCAGGGCTTTGATGAAGGTTTCGATGGCTTCGTCTGTCTGCTCGTTCAGGAGATAGTTAAGACCTACGAAGTACTCCCTGGAGAGAGGTTGTTCCGGAGCGGAGCGGTTTCTTCTTTTTCGATCCTTGAACCCCAGAAAATAACCTGCCAGTATCGCGACAAGAATCAGGGCAAGGAGCGCAACGTCCGGCATCAGGTCAGCCCTTTAAGAGCATTGGCCCGCAGCTTGTGCAACTCGGCATCCCTTCGTCCCAGCTTCCTTTTGTAACTGGCGTTGGCGAGCCTGAGCCGGGTAACGGTCAGCAGCGACATCAACAGACCGATGACACTCCCCAGGATGAACGAAATGACCACCACCGAAGACACTTTGACCATTGGCAGCTGCATACCTGAGAACTGGAACTGGATCATCTGCGGGTTGGCAACAATAAAGTTCACCAGTACCACCAGGAGCACCAGCACTGCCGCAAGCAGCAGCAGCCGCTTTATCCATACGCCCAACACTGAAACCATAACCAAGCCTAACTCCAGAAATCGTATGAATGTTTACCTGAGGGAATGATCATGGAGAGCCATCAGCCTGAGACGAATAATTCCAGCGATTACTACCAGCAGTGATGTTTTCCATGGCAAATGGGAATAAAATAATGTCCAAGGGTTCACATGGAGCTACATGGAACTATTGACTCGATCCCTCATATCCTTGCCGGGTTTGAAATGAGGCACATACTTGCCATTGAGCGCAACGGAGTCTCCCGTTTTCGGGTTCCTGCCAATACGCGGGGCGCGGTAATGAAGTGAGAAACTGCCAAAACCACGGATTTCAACCCGTTCTCCGTTGGCCAGCGATTGCGACATGTGCTCGATAATGGCTTTGATCGCCAGTTCAACATCCTTTACCGACAGCTGGTTTTGCTGCTCAGCAAGCAGATCAATCAGTTCAGACCGGGTCATCTTCGTTCTTCCTTTCCCTGCCACTCCCTGATGGCGCCTTTTTCAAACGCCAGTTTGGTTCTATGTTCTATGCACTCTGTCGTCTGGCTTTATTTAATAAGGTCAACTCAAGCCAAGCGAAGTGCCAAGACAGTTCCTACACTAGCTAACCCGGATCGAGAAATCAAGCAACCTATTGATAAGCAAAAAAAAACCGCGGGATAACACCCCGCGGTTTTATGAGTCCTGGTCGAGCCTGACGGATTTTACATCAGTAAACGCCAGGCTTGCTTTCTGAGACTCTATAACAAGCCGGTATAAACCTTACTTGTTTTCCATCTGCGCCTTGATCAGGTCACCGATGGTGGTTGGGCCGGAAGCTTCCACTTCCTTCTGACGCAGCTCTTTCATCGCCGCCTTGTCGTCAGCTTCGTCCTTCGCTTTGATGGACAGGCTGATGTTACGGTTCTTGCGATCGATGCTGATGATACGAGCTTCGAGCTCTTCGCCTTCCTTCAGAACGTTGGTCGCGTCTTCAACGCGGTCACGGCTGATTTCGGAAGCTTTCAGAGTACCCAGTACGTCTTCAGCCAGTTCGATGATAGCTGCCTTGGCGGAAACTTCCTTGACAACACCCTTAACGATGGTGCCTTTCTCGTTCAGGCCAGCGAAGGCGTTGAACGGATCTTCGGACAGCTGCTTGATACCCAGGGAGATACGCTCACGCTCAGCGTCGATAGCCAGGATAACCGCTTCAACTTCGTCGCCCTTGCGGTACTGACGAACAGCTTCTTCACCGGTTTCGTTCCAGGAGATATCGGACAGGTGAACCAGACCGTCGATGCCGCCGTCCAGGCCAATGAAGATACCGAAGTCAGTGATAGACTTGATCTTGCCTGCCAGCTTGTCGCCCTTGTTGAAGGAGCCGGAGAACTCTTCCCATGGGTTCTGCTTGCACTGCTTGATACCCAGGGAGATACGACGACGCTCTTCGTCGATGTCCAGAACCTGAACTTCCACTTCATCACCCAGGGAAACAACCTTGGATGGGTGGATGTTCTTGTTGGTCCAGTCCATTTCGGAAACGTGTACCAGACCTTCAACGCCTTCTTCCAGCTCAACGAAGCAGCCGTAGTCGGTCAGGTTGGTTACGCGACCGGATACACGGGTACCTTCCGGGAAGCGGTTGGTGATAGCAACCCATGGATCTTCACCCAGTTGCTTCAGTCCCAGGGATACACGGTTACGCTCACGGTCAAACTTCAGAACCTTAACGTTGATTTCGTCACCAACGTTAACGATTTCGCTTGGATGCTTGATGCGCTTCCAGGCCATGTCAGTGATGTGCAGCAGGCCGTCAACACCGCCCAGGTCTACGAACGCGCCGTAGTCGGTCAGGTTCTTAACGATACCCTTAACTTCCAGACCTTCCTGCAGGGAGCCCAGCAGCTGCTCACGCTCGGCGCTGTTTTCAGCTTCCAGAACGCTGCGACGGGAAACAACAACGTTGTTGCGCTTCTGGTCCAGCTTGATAACCTTGAACTCCAGCTCCTTGCCTTCCAGGTGCGCAGTATCGCGAACCGGACGCACGTCAACCAGAGAGCCAGGCAGGAAGGCACGGATAGTAGCGACGTCAACAGTGAAGCCACCCTTGACCTTGCCAGAGATAACACCCTTGACAACTTCTTCCGCTTCGAAGGCTTTTTCCAGTTCCTTCCAGGCTTCCATACGCTTGGCTTTTTCACGGGACAGACGGGTCTCACCGAAACCGTCTTCTACCGCGTCCAGAGCAACCTGTACTTCGTCGCCTACAGCGATGGTCAGTTCACCCTGCTCATTCAAAAACTGAGACTTGGGGATAACGCCTTCTGACTTCAGACCAGCGTGAACAGTCACCCAGTCGCTGTCGATATCAATGATCAGGCCGCTGACGATCGCGCCGGGCTTCATCTCGATATCTTTCAGGCTTTCTTCAAACAGATCAGCAAAGCTCTCGCTCATGGTCATTCCTATAAAATCAACAGGACAGTCACAGCATCCGGTGAAAGATGATAGCTGACTACCTGATGGCCACACCGCCAGCCAGTGTGGGTTGCTTGCAAATTCAGTCTGGAACCGGCTTGCTGGCCCTGTATCCATTCCAGACTTCAGTTTAACAGGCGCTCAGGCCTGTCGTGGCAAACCGGTAGAAAATACCGGCCACCGTTAACATGAACAGGCTGGCGGATTGACTCCGGCAGCCTGTTGAATTCAATTGTAGCGCCGTGACAGCCATTGCTGTCGAACATACCGGACAATGATCGAAATCCCTCAGATAAGACCCTTGAGTCGTATCTGTTGAATGATACTGTTGAACACTTCCTGAATGTTCAAACGGGTGCTGTCTATGATGACGGCATCATCCGCCGGTTTAAGCGGAGCCACATCACGATTCATGTCCCGCTCATCCCTTGCCAGTATGTCGGCCAAAAGCCGATCAAAACTAGCATCTATTCCTTTCTGTTGCAACTGATCCTGACGTCTTTTCGCCCTTTCTTCGGCGCTGGCGGTCAGATAGATCTTGAGACTGGCTCCGGGAAACACCACGGTTCCCATATCGCGACCATCCGCCACCAGTCCGGGCGCTTCGGCGAAATTCTGCTGACGCATCAGCAGAGCGTTGCGAACCCCGGGAAGCGCTGCAACAATAGAGGCCTTGGCACCCACCTCCTCAGTACGAAGATTGGCCCCAACGCGCTCACCTTCCAGGGTGATGGCCAGCTCGCCGTTATCACCAGGCTCGAACTGAACATCCAGGTGCCCGGCCAGCACTTCGAGTGATGCCTCATCACCAAAATCAACACCATGATTCATGGCCGCCAGCGCCGTCAGCCGATAAAGGGCACCACTGTCCAGCAGGTGCCAGCCCAGTTCTCTGGCAAGAAGGGCTGCCACAGTACCTTTCCCTGATCCACTGGGACCATCAATGGTCACTACAGGCACGCCCGCCTTAGCAGGCTTTGCTGCTTCTTCACCCTGAGCCTGTGCGTCTTTCACGCGTTCTTACCTTCTACAGAGAGTGCCAGGCCGCTCTTTTGCGCCAGCCTGTCAAAATTCGGGAACGAGGTAGCGACATTGGCGCAGTTGAGAATTCTGATTTCTCCCCCACTGATCAATGACGCCACAACAAAGGCCATGGCAATCCGATGGTCACCATGACTGTCGACGACTCCTGACTTGAACGTCTGTCCTCCAGAGATACGTATACCATCCGGTAATGGTTCAGCGTTGACTCCCAGGGCAGCAAAACCATCAGCCATAGCCTGGATTCGATCACTTTCCTTGACCCGGAGTTCTTCAGCCCCACGCAGAACAGTCTCACCTTCGGCACAGACAGCCGCGACAAACAGAACCGGAAACTCATCTATGGCCAGAGGAACCAGCTCCCGAGGGATTTCAATCCCCTTCAGGCGTGCATGGCGAATTCGAATATCGGCGACCGGCTCTCCACCCGCTACCGACTCATTCTCGAGAGTAATGTCCGCGCCCATAAGACGCAGAATATCTATTACGCCGGTTCTTGTGGGGTTGATTCCAACATGAGTCAACAACAGCTCAGAGCCTTCCGCGATACTGGCCGCTACCATAAAGAAGGCTGCGGAAGAGATATCTGCGGGAACATCAATCGCCGTCGCCGTTAACTTGCCGCCACCTTGGACAGAAACCCGGGAGCCATCAACGGAGACAGCATACCCGAATCCTTCAAGCATACGGTTCGTATGATCACGGACAACGCCTGGCGCATCGGTAGCGGTTTCTCCTTTAGCATACAGCCCAGCCAGCAACAGGCAGGACTGAACCTGGGCAGAAGCCATTGGCAACTTATAGTCAATACCTCTGAGACTGGCCTTGCCTCGAATCACCAATGGTGGCCGGCCGCCTTCTGCCGTATCAATCTGCGCCCCCATTTCCCGTAAGGGGGTAACCACCCTGTTCATAGGCCTGCCGGACAACGAAGCATCTCCAGTCAGAGTGACATCAAAATCCTGGGCTGACATGAGGCCTGCCATCAGTCGCATGGCCGTCCCGGCATTGCCAACATAGAGAGGGCCAGGAGGCGGCTTAAGACCATGCATGCCGACACCATGAATCGTCACGCGACCTTCATGGGGGCCTTCAATCACGACACCCATGTCACGGAATGCCTGCAGGGTAGCCAGGGCGTCCTCTCCCTCCAGAAACCCATCGACTACCGTCTGACCTTCCGCCAGGGCACCGAGCATGATAGATCGGTGGGAGATGGACTTATCACCGGGAACACGCAGCTCACCCTCTATCCGGCCCCCGGGTTGTACGACATAAGTCAGATCTTGTTCGCTCATGTTGTTAACTACACTAATTCTGTTCTGCACATGACTGTTAGTGCCATCCTGTCTCGCCGCCATATAGGCCCTGCGCTCCAGCATGGTGGTGAAATGTTGACGCGCGACCCGGGCCCGCTCGAAAACCCCGAGCAGGCTTTGGCTGTCGCCTTTCTCAATGGCCAGGCGTAGTTCATCAAGACCGTCTGTAAAACGATCAATGGCTTGCAACACCGCCTTGCGGTTGCCCCTGGCAATATCATGCCACATGGTTGGGTCACTGCCGGCAATCCGGGTAAAGTCGCGAAAGCCGCCGGCGGCGTATCGAAATATATCCTGGTTTTCCGGGTTGCCAGCCAGAGTGTCAACCAGGGAAAAAGCCAGGAAATGCGGCAGATGGCTGGTCAGAGCCAGAACCTCGTCATGGCGCGCAACTTCCATGCAATCTACCTGAGCATCACAGGCCTCCCAAAGATCTCTTACCAGGGAAAGTGCTTCCTGACATGTGGATTCCAGCGGAGTCAGTATGACTTTGTGGTTTCTGAACAGATCATCCCGGGAAGCGGACACGCCGCTTTTTTCAGAACCGGCAATGGGGTGCCCCGGAACCAGGTTCGCAGGCAGTTCTCCGAAAATCTGTACTGCAGCATCGACCAGTGACTGCTTGCAGCTGCCTACATCGGTAATCACTTTGCCCTGCAGCGGACAGCTCTTCAGTGACTCCAGAACTGCAGGCATTGCCAGCATAGGTACAGCCAGCATGATGACATCGGCCCTGGCGACAGCCTCATCAAGATCCGTTGAAGCTTCATCAATGATACCCATCGCCAGCGCCTCTTCCAGGGATTCCTCTTTCCTGTCATAGCCGATAATCCTGCGACAGGCACTCGCCTTTTGCAGAGAAGCTGCAAAGGAGCCGCCTATCAGCCCGAGACCGATTACCAGAAGATCCGAGCCATTCATTGCCTTCGTCATCACTTTACACCGTCTCCATGACAGCTTTCAGCGAGCTCAGAAACCGCTCATTCTCTTCCGGCAGACCAATGGAAACCCGCAGGTGTGCAGACATGCCATAATTAGCCACCGGCCGCACAATCACTCCCTTCTGCAGCAACCGCTGGTAATAGAGGCCGGCAGCACCAGCGGTATCAAATGTGATAAAGTTTCCGCGGGACGGGATAGTGTCAAACCCCAGCGACCTCAGCCCGGCCTCTACGGTTTTCAGTCCGCTGCGGTTAATTTCCCTGGAGCGCTGAAGATACTCTTCATCATTCAACACTGCTACAGCAGCGGCCTCAGCCAGATTGCTGACATTAAACGGTTGTCGCAGTTTATTGAGCACACCGGCAATCTCAGGACTGGAGACCGCATAGCCGATTCGGGCTCCCGCCAGACCATAGGCTTTAGAGAAAGTCCGGGTCACCACCAGGTTTGGGTAAGACGACAGCAAGCCAAGTCCGTCTGGATGGTCATCCTCATCGACATACTCAAAATAAGCCTCATCAAGGACAACGATGACATTGTCAGGTACTCTGGCAAGAAACGCTTGAAGCTCTTTATCAGTAAATGCCGTACCGGTAGGGTTGTTCGGGTTCGCCAGGAATACCATCCGGGTATCCGGACGAATAGCTGCAGCCATGGCCTCAAGGTCATGACCCCAGTTTCTTGCTGGAACAACAATGCTCTCCGCCCCTGATGCCTGAACGGCAATAGGGTAAACGACAAAGGCGTACTCGGAAAAAACTGCTGAAAAGCCTTTTTCAAGATATGACTGAGCCAGCAGAACCAGCACATCATTCGAGCCATTGCCGAAAGTGATCTGCTCAGGCTCGACACTCAGCTTCTGACTCAGGGCAGCCCTCAGCGAGTACAGGTTACCATCCGGATAACGGGCCAGCTCACTCATCACCTTATTGATCGCTGCGATGGAAGAGTTCGCAGGCCCCAGCGGGTTTTCGTTACTGGCCAGCTTGATGATGCTGTCAGGGTCCAGGCACTGTTCACGGGCCAGCTCTTCAACGGGTTTACCAGGCAGATAGGGGCTAAGCGTCCTAACCCCCGGGACCGCCAACTCAAGAAAATCACACCCCATAAGTCACCTGCTTTTTAACTGTGAACACTTCTTCACCCAGGAGTGATGAAAAATGCGTCCTTCGTTCAAGGCTGTTTATTTTCGGAGCCTGCAGGGCTCCGCAAAGCACAATTAATGATTAAGACTTAACACTGACTGCAACCCGAGCTAAAGAACCCCTTTCGGGTATGAGCCCAGCACCCGAAAATCCGACGCTCTCTCACCCAGGCGGGACAGGGCTTTCTTCACCACGGGATCTTCGACATGCCCTTCAAAATCGATAAAGAACACATAACTCCACATTCCGTTACGGGTCGGCCTGGATTCGATTCGGGTCAGGTCAACATTGTGAATATGAAAAGGCTCAAGAACGGTGTGCAGGGCACCCGGCTGATTCTTGATACCAACGACGATAGACGTCTTGTCGTCACCGCTTGGCGGCACGGATTCATTACCAATGATCAGGAAGCGGGTGGAGTTATCGGGGAGATCTTCAATCTTCTCAGCCAGCTTTTCCAGTCCATAGAGTTCAGCGGCCATATCACCGGCTATGGCCGCCGCATTCCACTCACCCCGTATCCGTTTGGCCGCCTCGGCATTGGAGCTGACTGCTACCCGTTCCGCCATGGGCCAGTGAGCATCCAGCCACTTTCGGCACTGGGCCAACGACTGGGCATGGGAGTAAATCCGGGTGATATGCTCTTTACGGGTGTTCTCGGAAATCATCAGATGCTGGTGAATACGCAGTACCACCTCCCCACAAATCATCAGGGGCGAGTCCATAAAGCTGTCCAGGGTGTGACTGATAATACCTTCGGTGGAATTTTCCACCGGCACCACACCGTAGTTGACAGCTCCGGCGCTGACCTCTCTAAAGACTTCATCAATCGCAGCCATCGGCACGGACCGGGCAGAATGACCGAAATGCTTAAGGGCAGCCTGCTGGGTAAATGTTCCTTCCGGGCCTAGAAACGCCACCTTCACAGGCTCTTCCAGTGCCAGGCAGGCCGACATAATTTCCCGAAACAGACGCGCCATCTCCTCATCGTCAAGGGGGCCACCGTTTCTTTCCATGACCTTGCGCAGAACCTGGGCTTCCCGCTCAGGACGATAAAAAACTGCATCCGGGTCTTCTTTCTGCTTTACCTGCGCCACTTTCTGGGCACAGTTTGCCCTAGCACTGATTAATTCCAGGATCTCGCGATCGAGCTTGTCGATTTTCTTCCGCAGACCAGCCAGCTTGTCATCAGTCATATTTGTTCTCTGCATTCCGCCTTTTGCTATTGCCATTTACTGCTTTTCAAGCCGGGAGAGATCCACTCCCGAAGACTAGAAAAGACGATGATTCAACCGTGTCGACGCTCAAATTCCTTCATAAAATCAAGCAGAGCATCCACATGCTCCTCAGGCACAGCATTATAAAGGCTTGCGCGCATACCGCCTACAGCCTTGTGCCCTTTGAGGTAGCGGAAGCCGGCCTGCTCTGACTCGGCCAGAAAAACCGGGTCCAGCCCGGGATCGGCCAGAGTAAACGGGACATTCATCCTGGAACGCCAGTCTTTTTCCATATCGTTACGGTAAAAACCCGAGCCATCAATCAGGGCATAAAGCTTGCCGGCTTTTCTTTCGTTTACCGCATCTATAGCCTCCAGACCACCCTGCTCCCTGAGCCACTTGAACACCAGTCCAGCGAGGTACCATGAGAATGTAGGGGGTGTGTTGTACATAGAGCCTTTGCCTGCCTGGACATGATAATCCAGCACGGCCGGACAGGCTGACTGCCCCTGGTTGAGCAGGTCATCTCGAACAATAACCACTGTCAGGCCGGCAGGGCCGATATTCTTCTGGGCACCGGCGTAAATAACGCCAAACCGGCTGATATCCAGCGGCCTGGAGAGAATATTTGAGGACATGTCCGCTACCAGTGGCACATCACCGGTTTCAGGAATAAAAGGAAACTCGAGGCCGCCAATGGTTTCATTCGGCGTATAGTGGACATAAGCGGCGTCAGAGCTTAAGCGCCATTCATCCTGTGCAGGAATGGATTTAAAGGAGTGACCTTTACCATCAGCAGCCACGTTGACATCCAGATAGCGTTGCGCCTCCTTGATGGCAGACTGCGCCCAGTGCCCGCTGTTAATATAATCCGCACCGCTTCGATCACCCTTCAGGTTCATTGGCACAGCAGCAAACTGCCCTCTAGCGCCACCCTGGAGAAACAGAACCCGGTAGTTATCTGGAATCTTCAGCAGGTGTCGAAGATCCTGCTCCGCCTGTTCAGCCACCTCCATGAACAACTTACCCCGATGACTGACTTCCATGATCGAGGAACCACAACCCTGCCAGTTAAGCAGATCATCTCTGGCCTGTTCCAGCACGGCCTCCGGCAATGGCGCCGGTCCAGCGGAAAAATTGAATGCCCGGCCTCCGAGCTGAGCCATGGTTTCAACAATAAGATTGTTCACAATTACTCCCCTGCTCACCTAAATCATCAACCCTGGAAGGCATAATACCCCCTGCAGGGCCAGAACAGTGCAAAAAAATGCCAGCAAATAAGCTGGCATTTTCTACTACAGATTGTCAGGCTTCCTGATCATTATCAGTCGCGGGCTCCTGGCCTTCACCAGCTCCCTCTTCGGTTTCGACCGCTTTGGTCTCGACCGTTTCAGCCTCACCCGCCTCAGACTCAGACTCGATCTCTTCAATGTCGTCCGGTTCTTCTACCCGGGCAACACCCACCAGCTTTTCATCCGTCTGGACTTTAATCAGGGTAACCCCCTGAGTGTTGCGACTCATGACTGACACTTCATCCACACGGGTACGAACCAGAGTACCCTGATCAGAAATAAGCATGATTTCCTCGCCATCATTGACCTGGACGGCTCCGACAATTTCTCCGTTACGATCGGTGCACTGCATGGAGATCACACCCTGACCACCTCGGCCGGTGATCCGGAAGTCTTCAACACAGGTGCGCTTGCCAAAGCCTTTCTCACTGGCGGTAAGAATCTGGGCATCATCTTCAGGAATGATCAGGGAAATAACCCTCTGTTTATCCTGCAGCTTAATTCCCCGGACACCACGGGCCGTCCGCCCCATGGCACGGACATCAGTCTCTTCGAAACGGATAGCCTTACCAGCATTGGAAAGCAGCATGACCTGCTTGTCTCCGGTAGTGATTTCAGCACCAACCAGGGTGTCGCCTTCATCAAGACCAAGTGCAATCAGACCGGAAGAACGTGGGCGGGAGAACTGTTCCAGCGGCGTTTTCTTGACCGTACCACCGGAGGTTGCCATGAACACAAAGTGGCCTTCTGTATAATCCTCAACAGGCAGCATCGCCGTGATGCGCTCACCCTCTTCCAGTGGCAGGATGTTGACAATCGGACGACCTCTGGACGTGCGACCGGCCTCCGGTATCTGGTATACCTTCAACCAGTAAACCTTACCCCTGCTGGAGAAGCACAGTATCTGGGTATGGGTATTAGCCACCAGCATGTGCTCAACATAATCCTCATCCTTAACACTGGCAGCGGATTTACCACGACCACCACGTTTCTGGGCCTGATAGGTGTCCAGAGTCGTAGTTTTTGCGTAGCCGCCATGGGACAGGGTAACCACCATGTCCTCTTCAGTGATCAGGTCTTCAACGGTCAGGTCACGACGAGAGCTGGTAATCTCCGTACGACGTTCGTCGCCATACTCTTCGAGAACCTTTTCCAGCTCTTCGCGAATCACTTCCATCAGGCGAACTGAGCTTGAGAGTATGTACAGCAACTCAGCAATTTTTTCGAGCAGCTCACGGTATTCTTCGAGCAGTTTCTCATGTTCCAGGCCGGTCAGGCGATGCAGGCGCATCTCCATAATAGCCCTGGCCTGAGCCGGAGACAGGTAATACTTGCCATCACGCAGGCCATACTGCTCATCAAGATCTTCCGGACGGCAAGCTTCAGCACCTGCACGTTCAGCCATTTCAGTGACATAGCCAGGCTCCCAGCCAGCAGCCACCAGCTTTTCCTGGGCCTCAGCGGATGTCGGAGAAGCCTTGATCAAAGCAATGACCGGGTCGATATTGGACAGCGCTACAGCCAGACCTTCGACCAGATGGCCACGTTCGCGGGCTTTGCGGAGTTCATAGACGGTTCGACGGGTAACCACTTCCCGGCGATGAAGGATAAATGCTTCGAGCATCTGCTTCAGGTTCAGAATCTTTGGCTGCCCATCAAGCAGAGCCACCATGTTGATCCCGAAGACGGATTCAAGCTGGGTCTGCGCATAAAGGTTATTCAATACCACATCGGCGACTTCGCCTCGACGCAGCTCGATAACCATGCGCATACCATCTTTGTCGGATTCATCACGAAGTTCAGTGATGCCTTCAATTTTCTTCTCTTTGACCAGCTCAGCTATTTTTTCAATCAAGCGAGCCTTGTTCACCTGGTAAGGCAGTTCTGTGACAATGATGGTGCTTTTATTTTTCTTCTCATCATGTTCAATGTCGGCCCGGGCACGAATATAAATTCGCCCACGACCGCTACGGTACGCCTGCAGGATGCCAGCACGGCCATTAATGATGGCTGCCGTAGGGAAATCAGGCCCTGGAATAATCTCCATCAAGTCATCGACGGTCAGGCTTTCATCTTCGATCAGGGCCAGGCAACCATTAACAACTTCCGTCAGGTTATGAGGCGGTATGTTCGTGGCCATGCCCACTGCGATACCGGCAGAGCCATTGACCAGCAGGTTTGGGATCCGCGTCGGCATAACGGCTGGAATCTGCTCGGTGCCGTCGTAGTTGGGGACATAGTCAACGGTTTCTTTATCCAGATCCGCCATGATGTCATGGGAGATCTTGCGCATGCGAATCTCTGTGTATCGCATGGCCGCCGCAGAGTCACCGTCAACAGAACCGAAATTACCCTGGCCATCCACCAGCATGTAACGAAGCGAGAATGGCTGAGCCATCCGCACAATGGTGTCGTATACAGCGCTGTCACCATGAGGGTGATATTTACCGATAACATCACCAACGACACGGGCTGACTTTTTATAGGCCTTGTTCCAGTCATTGCCCAGCTCATTCATGGCGAACAGAACCCGCCGGTGTACCGGCTTGAGTCCGTCCCGCACATCAGGCAGAGCACGCCCGACGATAACGCTCATGGCGTAGTCCAGATAGGACTGCTTGAGCTCATCTTCGATGTTTACCGGAAGAATCTCTTTAGCGATATCAGTCATGGAAAACCAGTCGTCCTTTTGATTGCGCCTGCCGAATATCAGTCAGCATCCGTGCCCGATCCGGAAAGCCAGGAGCTGGCTGGAGCGGCTCTAATACAGAACGAGTGTACTAATCAGTCCACCGACGTTCAGCGTGCCCCAGAGTCCTGAATTATACAGCCAGCCGTACTTCCGGCGGTTAATCCGCAACCGGCTGGCCGACAACAAAAATAGGTGTCATTAAAACGTCAATAATACCACAGCAGTACCCCGGACTGCGAGCTGACAAGCCTCTGGAAGGTTATTTTCTTATTGACAATCGCCCCTGCAGAATTTCGCCAATATTTTTCAGGCGAAACCGACTTGATTTGACGGCTGTCACAGATGATCCCGGATCGGTATAATCCCGTACCAAGAAGAAAGGCTTACCATTGCCGTCCAATCAAGGGGGGCTTCCGGCACCGGAAGCTTCCTCCAGCCAAACGCCAGGACACGGAACATTATGACGTTTTCCCAGGAACAGGCCCGAACCGCACAGAATGTGGATCCCGCTGAAATCGCCAAATTCGAGGATCTGGCCAGCCGCTGGTGGGACCAGGAAGGTGAATTCAAGCCCCTTCATGAGATCAACCCCCTGCGTCTGAATTACATTGACCAGCGCGTCGGACTGGCTGGCAAGAAGGTGGTCGATGTCGGCTGTGGCGGCGGCATCCTCAGCGAATCAATGGCTCTGCGTGGCGCAGAAGTGACAGGCATCGATATGGGAGAAGCCCCCCTGTCTGTTGCCCGACTACACAGCCTGGAAAGTGACGTGCAGGTGAACTATCGCAGAATCACGGTAGAAGAGCTGGCCGAGGAAATGCCCGGAGAGTTTGATACGGTAACCTGCCTGGAAATGCTCGAGCATGTGCCCGATCCCGAGTCGGTGATTCGCGCCTGCCACAAACTGTTAAAGCCCGGCGGCCAGATTTTCTTCGCCACCCTCAACCGGACAGCCAAGTCCTGGCTCTTTGCCATCGTCGGTGCAGAATATGTCCTCAAACTCTTGCCCAAAGGCACCCATGAGCACAGCAAATTCATCAAACCCCACGAGCTTACTGTATGGATGAGAAAATCTGACCTGACCCTTCATGACATCACCGGCATGGTCTACAACCCGCTCACCCAGGTCTATCGCCTCAAGAAAGGTGACACCGGTGTGAACTACCTCCTCCACGGCAGCAAACCGGAGTAACCCAAGTCATGGCAGACAGCCCTCAAGACGCCAGCGGTGAAGGCAAAGCCATCGAAGCGGTATTTTTTGACCTGGACGGCACCCTGATGGATACCGCCAGCGACTTCATCACTGTAGTGAACCAGATGCTCGGTGAAGACAACCAGCCCCTGATGCCCCCTGATGATATTCGCAGCCATGTGTCGGCAGGCTCAAGAAAACTGGTGGAGCTGGCCTACGGTATGGACCCCGGCCACCCGGATGTCGAGACTCAAAGACAACGCCTTCTTGATTACTACGACCGCCACATCAACCAGCCCGACAGGCCGGAACCTGCCAGACTCTACCCCGGCATCCTGGAGCTGTTGGCGATTCTGGATGAAAAACAGATTGCCTGGGGCATTGTCACCAATAAACAGGAAATCTATGCCCGTCCACTGATAGACCAGATCGGCCTGCTGCAGCGCAGCAAAGCGATCATCTGCCCTGACCACGTGAAAACACCGAAACCAGACCCTCAGGCTCTCTTCCTGGCCTGTGAACAGGCTGAAGTCAGCCCCGACGCCTGTGTCTATATCGGTGATCATCTGCGTGACATTGAAGCAGGTAAAAATGCCGGCATGGCCACCATTGCGGCACTCTACGGCTATATTGCAGCCAATGACAACCCCGAAGACTGGCAGGCCGACCACAACATCCAAAGCGCCAGTGAGATCCACCCCTGGCTGGGCCTGCTTAATTGGCGGATGCCTAGGAGCCTGACCGAGAATGGCCACTTTTGATACAATACGGCCTCAACAAGGCTATAACTCAACCAATGTCACCACCACCCAAGTTCAAAGAAGCTCCTGCGGAGTTTGACCAGTACAACCTGTT